>JBKUMA010000020.1:0-12369 GCA_046955055.1 Candidatus Gastranaerophilaceae bacterium | reverse complement strand
GATTACATCAGAGAGCAAATCAACGATATTATGAAAAAGATTGAAGAGACAGAAGATTTTCTGGTAGATGCCGTATAAGGCATCAGGAATAATCTTAAATATCAAATAGCATAATGCTGTTTGATTAGGGATGATGTGAATTACCAATATATGTTATGACAGACCGATTAATATCGGTCTTTATTTTTGGAAAATCAATTCATTTCCGTCATAGTCAACTGTAACCACGTCGTCTTTTGTAAATTCATTTTCAAGAATTTTGACAGAAAGAGGGATTTCGACAAACTGTCTTATCACACGTCTTAAAGGCCTTGCACCATAAAGAGGTTCGTAACCCTCTTTAGCTAGGAAGTTTTTAGCGTTATCAGTTATGACAAGTTCAATACTCTGTTCTGCAAGACGTTTTTTAAGCGACTCTGTTTGTATATCAACAATGCCTGTCAATTCGTCTAATGTGAGAGCTTTGAATGTAATAATTTCATCAATTCTGTTTAAAAATTCAGGTTTAAACTTTTCTTTCAGAGCCTGTTTCAAAGCGGTTTGCTTATCATTTTCTGAAAGATTTTCATTAAGAATAATTTCGCTTCCAAGGTTGCTTGTCATTATCAAAACAGTATTTTTGAAATCAATAAGTCTTCCTTGACCGTCCGTCAATCTGCCGTCATCAAACATTTGAAGCATTATATTGAAAACATCAGGATGAGCCTTTTCAACTTCATCAAAAAGGACAACTGAATACGGTTTTCTTCTTACAGCTTCTGTAAGTTGTCCGCCTTCCTCATAACCAACGAATCCGGCTGTGGAACCTACAAGACGCGAAATATTATGTTTATCCATAAACTCGCTCATATCAATACGAATAAGAGAATCTTCATTGTTAAATAGAATTTCTGCAAGTGTTTTACCCAACTCTGTTTTACCCACACCTGTAGGCCCTAAAAACAGAAATGTTCCTATTGGTCTTTTCGGATCTTTCAATCCCGAACGTGATAGTCTTATAGCATTGGAAATCTTTGAAACAGCTTCATTCTGACCGATTACACGCTTATGCATAACTTCTTCCATTCCGATAAGCTTTTTAACCTCATCTTCCTGCAGTCTGTTAACAGGAATACCTGTCCACTTCGCAACAATTTCAGCTATATCGCTTCCGTCAATCTCCTGTTTTAACAAACGCTTTTTAGAAGTTTTACTTTGCAAAGCATTCAACTTCTTTTCCATCTCAAGAAGCTGACTGTATTTATCCTGTAAAGCTGCTGCCATTTCAGGATTTTTCTTGCACATTTCAATCTGCGATTTTATTTTTTCAATATTTAGAGCAACAGAAGCAGACGAGTCGATAATCTTTTTTTCTTGAATCCATTGTGTCTTAAGTTTATCAGTTTTTTCTTCAAGGACAGCTATTTTTTTTGTTATCTGTGCAATTTTCTTTTCGCAATCACCGTTGCCATCTTCTTCAAGTGCTTTTTTATCTATTTCAAGTTGAATTTTTTCACGTATAAAAACATCTATTTCTTCAGGCATAGTATCAATTTCAATTCTTAAAGCAGAAGCAGCTTCATCAATCAAATCAATTGCTTTATCCGGAAGACATCTGTCAGAAATATATCTGTGAGAAAGCTTTACGGCATCAACAATAGCACTGTCCATAATTTTTATACTGTGATAGCCTTCATATTTATTTTTCAACCCTCTAAGAATGCTTATTGTTGTTTCAACAGAAGGTTCATCAGCCAAAACCGGCTGAAATCTGCGTTCAAGAGCCTTATCTTTTTCAATATATTTTCTGTATTCATCAGTTGTAGTAGCACCAATGACTCTTATATTACCTCTTGCAAGCATAGGTTTTAAAATGTTACCCGCATCAGCAGAGCCTTCAGAAGAACCCGTTCCCATAATAGTATGGATTTCATCAATAAAAAGCATTAAGTCATCACTTTTTTCTTCAATAGCCTTTAAAACCGACTTCAAACGCTCTTCAAATTCACCTCTGTAAGAGGCTCCCGCAAGAAGTGCACCCAAATCAAGTGCAAGAATTTTATCATTTTTCAAACTTTCAGGCACATCACCTGAAATAATTCTCTGTGCAAGCCCTTCTATAATAGCAGTTTTACCGACTCCCGGCTCTCCGATGATTACAGGATTGTTTTTTGAACGGCGGTTAAGTATTTGAATAACCCTTCTTATTTCATCATCCCTGCCAATTACAGGATCAAGCCTGTTTTCTGCGGCAATTGCCGTTAAATCAGTTGTGTATTTTTGCAAAGCTTGATTTTCATTTTCGTCAACTTTTGCCTCAACATTTCCTTGAGAATCCACAGACAGTATGTTCTTTACTTCTTCGGTCATTTTTTCGTAAAGCTCAATTTTATTAATACCGCTCTGTTCCCAAAGATGATTTAAAACTTTATTATCAATTCTAAAAAGTGCCAGAAAAATATGTTCAATACTAACAAGTTCATCTTTGTATTTTTCAGCCTCATTCTGAGCAATTTTCATCATTTTAATAGTTTCGGTTGAAAGTCTTACATCAGCAAACTTTCCACGTGCAAAATACGCACGTTTGGAAATATAATTATTCAGCCTGTCAGCAATCTCAGGATTGCCAAGCCCTACACGTTCAAGAAGAATTTGCGGCAAATCATTCTGATCAAGCATTAACGCAAGCATAATCTGTTCAGGGTTAACTTCAGGATAATTCCTTGCTACAACAATTGATTTAGCACTTTTTATAATGGCTTGCACATGATCAGTTAAAAGCATTCAAAATTCCTTTCTCTTTTTTACATTATAAAGAGATAGCAAAATCCTGTAATCATACATTTATTTGACTTAAAAAATCATCAATTTTAGATGGGTGAATATTGTTTAAACCACCGATTAAATTCTTATAATCGTAACCCCAGTTATATTTTTTTTGCAAATCAATATAATACTTATTTATAACATCGAGATAAGATTTATTGTTTAACCTGAGAAAATTTGTCAAAAGTTCAATGGGAAGATTTCCTGCACCTCTGCCCATACCGAAAACAGAACCGTCAACACTATATGCACCAAGCTCTATTGCCTTAATCGTGTTTGCAAAAGCAAGCTGCAAATTGTTATGAGCATGAAAACTTATATTCTCAAATCCGCATTCTTTCAATTTATAATAAATATTCTCTACATTTTCAGGTTTAAATGCACCAAATGTATCGGCAAAATAAACAGATGTAAGAATACCTTTGTTTTCCCAATCTTGTAATACAGAAAAATCTTGAATTTTATCAGCAGTCATCAGATGAAGAAAAACATCATAACCCTGTTTTTTATAATCTTCACAAGCTTTTATACCTGTTTTAATCTCATTCGGATAACATGCTACACGAATACAATCAACTTTATCATTTACAGGATGTATTTGGGATGCATTAACCATCAAAACCAGCTTTATTTTAGATGATTTAATACACTCAGGCATACTGTAACCTGCCTCAAAATAATCAACACCTACTTCTTCTGCAGCTTTTAGAGAAGCCAGAATACATTCATCACTAAATTCCCAATTATTAGCATGCCCGCCGTCCCTGACAGTACAATCCAAAATCCTTGTCATAAAAATATATTATCATGAAATAAAATTTCTGAAATCATAATTAACACTGTTAACCAATTGCTTTGCGATTTCCAAAGCAGAATTAAAAGCATATTCGTTTGTCAAAAAATCGTCTCTTTCAATATATTGACGAACAATTTTGCGGGCATAAGTTCCTATTGCAATACCGTTATAATTAATATCACACATCTTTGCAAGTTCTGCAGTTTTAGAATTTGTACCTCCCGACAGCATTAAATACGTCTGAAATTTTTCTTTCTGAACAATTTCACCTGCAGCAACAGCCTGCAATGTTGTTTTGTAATCGTCTTTTCCTCCGCTCATAGGGAAGCCGTCTGCCTGAATTATTGTAGTATAAGGTCTTCTTGCATCAAGCATTTGTTTTATTCGAGAAATCATCTTTTCATCACTGAGGTTTTGGCGTGCGGTACAGATACTCAAAACTCCGTCAAAGAGTTCGTTAATACAGTTCCATTTTTCAATAACTTCACTGTCATTATCACCCATAGCGTGAAGTTCAATACAGTCGATACCTTTTGCAATCAAAGGAGGCAAGACGTCTCTTAAATCTTTATTTTGGGAAGTGAAAGATATTGCACCACGCTTGCATACAGAATAACATTTTCCACATCCAATACAGCGGAATTGTTTTACTTTGCAGTGACGAATTGTCTTTTGCGGACAAACTTCTTCACACTTGTGACAGCCGACACATTTTTCATAATCTATTTGTGCTTTTCTTTCATGAGGGTCGCCTTTAATACCGACACTTGCACATAAATACCCTTCTCTTCCGTCAAGACCTTTCTTTGCAGCATCAACAATTTCTTCTTTTGCTGATAAATCAAAAAATTTGCACCCGGCAGCGGAATAAAGTTTTACTAATTTTTCAACTTCATTCGCATCTTCATTTCCCGCACCGCATACGAGTTTAAAAAATTTACCCGATTCAAGCAAATCTTTTAATGCCATATTATCTCACCATATTGTTATAAATAATTTCAGAGGCTTTGACTATAAACTCTTTGCCTAAAGGTGAATTATGAGGACGATTAGCAAGAATTACAACAATATATTTTTTTCCGTCAGGAGCAAATACAATTCCTGCATCACCAAGCATTTTACCTATATCGCCGGTTTTATGCATAAACACAGTTCCTGCAGGCAATCCCGCTTGGATTAAGCGGTTGTTGTGAACATGTCCCATATAATCAAAAATTCTTTCACGTGAGGTTACACTCAAGAAATTCGGATTGTCCAGATTATACAAGATTGTAGCCATATCACGTGCTGTAGTATGGTTTGTGCCGTCATAATCAGGAAGCCATGTCTGCACACCTGTATGCTTTAATCCCCAATTTCTTATAGCCCTGTTAATATCTGTCATTGAACCTAATTTTGCAATAAGCATATTTGTTGCTGAGTTATCAGATTCAGTAATCATCATTCTTGCAAGTGTGTCAATTGTGTATGTAGAATTTGCAGCTTTAAACTGTAAACTGCCTGAACCTTCTGTTCTGTAATATTCAGTCAAAGGCATTTCATCATAAATTGTAAGTTCGCCCTGCTCAATAGATCGGAATAATTCCGCAAGGACAGGAAGTTTAATAATACTTGCTGTTGCAAAAATCTCATCCGCGTTCATATCTGCATAATTACCGCTCTCATAATCCCAAACAAATACAGAAGGATGTATTGACGGATACATAGAAGCAAGATTTTGCAGTTGATTTTCCAACCCTGTTAATCTTTGGTTTTCATTTAAAGAAGTCATTTGAGGCTTTTTAACTTCAGCACCTCTCAACGAATTTTCACCCAAAAACCAGTGGTTAGAAAGGTAATTTGCAGTAGGGAAACGAAGCTCTCTAAAATCAACTTTTATATTTTTATATGGAGTTGGATTAAAAATATTTTTTGTTACCTTATTAAAGCCCGTAGGAAGAATACAAATTCCCATAAGAGTAACAAGTGAAACAGAAATAATTCTGTGAATAAAATTATTTCTTTCAACTTTTTTTGTATCAACAGTTCTTCTTACATAACGCTGTTGAGTAGGAACAGCACGCACATTTGGCTGTTCACGGGTAAAGTTTTGATGATAATAAGACTTTTGTTCAGGAGCATTGTAATAATTATATCTGTATTTACTCCTGTCGTATTGTCTTGCTAATTCCGGCATAAGTGCTATATTTCCTCCAAAAGACTTCCCCAAGGTATTATCATTTTATCTTAACCAAAATCGATTGGCAAGTTAGTTACATTTTTTTAAGTTATAATAATATACATAGAAAAATATGAGGTATAAAAAAATGAGTGAAGATTGTATATTTTGTAAAATTATCAAGGGTGACTTTAACACAGAATTTGTTTACGAAAACGACTATGTAAAAGCTTTTAATGATATAAACCCGAAAGCACCCGTTCATATTCTTGTTGTTCCAAAAGTTCATGTAGAATCTCTAAACGAACTTGAAGACAAAAATCTTATGGGTGAACTTTTAATGGCAGTAAAAGAAGTTACAAAAAAAATCGGTCTTAAATCATACAAAACATTAATCAATACAGGAAAAGAAGCAGGACAGGAAGTCTTTCACCTGCATCTTCATATTCTAGGCGAAATTAAATAGTTTAAAGAAAGGATACAAAAAATGGTTAAAAACGGAATAGAAAATGGATATTATCATGAGATAACACCTTCAGGGTTCGGCATAGCAATCAAAGCAGGAAAGGTATTGTTTTCAAAACAATCAGATTTCCAAAAAGTTGAAGTTTTTGAAACTGATTCAAAATTAGGCAGAGTTTTAACTCTTGATGACTTAATGATGACTACAGAAGGCGACGAATTCCACTATCACGAAATGATAGCTCACATCCCAATGATAAACCATAAAAATCCGGAAAGCGTTTTAGTTATCGGCGGCGGCGATGGCGGCACAGTAAGAGAAGTTTTAAAACACAAAACAGTAAAAAAAGTTGTACTTTGCGAAATCGACGGAATGGTAATTGATGCCTGCAAAGAATTTTTACCTACAATTTCTTGCGGATTGGACGATCCCCGTGTAGAAATTAAAGTTGAAGATGCAATCGAATTCATAAAAGATAAAAAGAATGAGTACGATATTATATTAATCGATTCTACAGATCCAATGGGTCCAGGAGAAGGATTGTTCACAGAAGAATTTTACACTAATGTAAAAAACTCTTTAAAAGAAGGCGGTATTGTCGCAGCACAATCAGAAAGCCCTGTTGTTAACAAAGAAGAAATTAAAAAAATGTACAACTTGCTTAAAAAAGTATTTCCTGTTTGTTCAACATACACCTCAAATATTCCGACTTATCCAGGCGGATACTGGGCTTGGGCATTCTGTTCAGAAACCGTTGAACCATTGTCTTATATAGACGAAGAAAGATGTAACGAAATTACTAAATCTTGTAAAATCTATAACAAAGATTATCATATGGCACGTTTTGCACTGCCTGAATATTTAAAAGAATTACTATAAATTACTAAACACATAGGCATAGAAATAGTTACTTAAAATTCATAAACTTTTAAGTAACTATTTTTTATGATACAATTCCTTTATAGGATTTGAGAATTGAGGGTTTTAAATGTCTATAATAATTATGATACTGCTTTTAAGCATATTAATCTTGGTTCACGAGGCAGGACACTTTCTTGCAGCAAGAATGTTTGGAATTAAGGTAGAAAAATTTGGTTTTGGTCTTCCGATAGGCCCGACATTATTTGAAAAACAATGCGGCGACACAACAGTAGTTGTTCATGCCTTCTTACTTGGGGGATATGTTGCATTTCCTGATGACGAAAAAGATTCAGACCTGCCAAAAAACTCTCCCGACAGATTTTTAAACAGACCTGTATACCAGAGAATGATTGTAATATCAGCAGGTGTAATCGCAAATATTATTTGTGCATTTGCATTTGTGCTTTTAACAGCATTACTATGGGGACATTTACCATCCGGTCAATATGACATTTATATTAAAAATATAACTGCACCAAAAAATGAATCAGTGTGGAATTCAGGAATGCAAAAGGGAGATAAATTACAAGAAATAAACGGAACTAAAACCGTTAATGGTGCAACCCTTATAACTTTCGCTAAAATGAGTAAAAGAAATGACGGAAAAGTAGATTCAAGTTTTGCTGAAAAAAATTACCAGAAATTAAAAGCAATAAATCCTGCTTTCACCAAAGACGAAATAATTCCGGAAGGCATTACTGTTAAACTTCCTGCTTACGGGCCAGAATCACAGATAAAATTAAATAAAAACGAAATTTTAGGGCTGCAAAAAATTAAAGACACTCAAGTAGAATTAACAGATACTCAAAAACAACTCAGAGATGAAATTGCTAACCGCAAATATTATGAGTCAAACGGTAAAGTAACCTTGAATGATATTGCTTATGCGATGTCAGACAATTCAAGACCGTTAAACATTACAGTAATCAGAGATGGCAAAGAAGTTAAATTAAAACCTATTTATCCGGACAAAAACGGAAAAATCGGTGTAGAAATTCTGCCCAAAGAAGTACTAATGACTGTTAATGGCCCCGTATCAGCATTAAAACTCAGTACAAAATATCTTGCAGACCAAACATATTTACTTTTATACGGACTAAAACAAATATTTACCGGTCAAATTCCTTTGAAAGAACTACACGGGATAGTAGCCATAACAAAAATCGGAGGAGATACTATCAGCAATCCTAATGGAGGAATATTCTACGGATTACTTTTAACAGCAATAATTTCAATGGATTTAGCAATCGTAAACTTCCTTCCTATACCTGCATTGGATGGCGGACACTTCTTATTTTTAATAATAGAAAAACTTCGCGGACGTCCTTTAGACGAAGATACAGTCAACCTTGTAGGAAATATAGGATTTTCGCTCTTGATATTTTTGATGGTAATTGTAGTATTCAACGATATTTATGCACTGGTAACACATAAGTTTTAAACACAAAAAAGCCTTGATAAATCAAGGCTTTTTTATTGTTATTTTTCTTCTGTTTCCTTGCAAGAGTAAGGACCAACATTGTAGTTTAGCTTATCAAAACATTTTAAATAATCCATGTTTTCCCTAAATAACGCCCAGGCTGTACAGTTAGAACTGACAGGATAAATACTATTCCACTGATCTTTGCATTCACTAAAGCCATCGTTACTGTCACGATGCGTATGCCCTGCGGGCAACACACCATCAGTATAAACTCGAAATTCGAAAATATCTCTGCCGGCTCTATTAGGCTTCTTTGAGCCGTTTAAATCAACCAGAACAACAGCACAATTTCCATAATGAATACCCAAACCTTGATTAGCCTGTGCTAATGAGGCACGACATTGGTGATAAGGAGTTTCGACATTAGTCTTACGTGCTCTAGTCTGAAATACCATTCCGTTATCCAGAACATATGCAGGAGGTTGTGAGTCATTCAACCCAGAACACTTTGATGGCAATGTACAAGTTTTAACTACATTTAATTTTCCATATACTACACTATCAAAAAACTCCTTACTATCGTCTTGCCACTCATTCAAATTGCCATACTCTGATCTTGCAGAAGTCAATGCTTGAGAAAGCAACGAATAGGCTTTTTTTAATTGAGCAAGCGTCTGCTTTTCACGATAATCAGAAATTAAATTAGGAAGTGTTAACGCAGCTACAATACCGATTATGCCTAGGGTGATTAAAACTTCTGAAAGAGTAAATGCAGATTTTTTATTGTGATATTTACAAGGGGGGAAAATGCCTTTAACGAGCCTTAAATATTCGCCCCCCCCCCGCAAGTGGTACTACGTACATGGGCATTCTGTGAAGATTTTGTAATTAATAATCCTTTCATAAATATTCTCCTTATTTTATCAGTTCAAAAACTTTTACATCAAGTGCTTTTGCAATTATAGACATCTTGTCAATTGTAATATTAACCTTTTTACGTTCTAATTTACTAATATAAGAGTTATCAACTCCACTTCCCGACTCAAACCCTTTCGCAAACGAAATTTCTTAACATTCTCAGCCAAAATCACTCTTATATCTGCCATAAAAGCTATTTTATAATAGGAACTTAAATGACACCACAATTTAAAAAAACTTTACTAATCGATTTAGACGGAGTATTAAACGAGTATTCAGGAAAATTCGACGCCAAATTTATCCCGCCGCCAAAAGACGGTGCCGAAGATTTACTGAAAAATCTTTCAAAAGATTTTAATGTGAAAATATTTACCTCAAGAGATAAAGCTACTGCCAAAAAATGGCTTCAAAAAAATAAATTATATCAATACATAGGCGATGTCACAAATATAAAAGAACCTGCCTATCTTCAAATCGATGACAGATGTATAAAATTTGACGGATGTTATTCAAGTCTGATAGAACAGATTAACAACTTTAAAGTCTGGTACAAAAACTAGTCTTCTGTATCCATATTGAACTTTTCAAGTTTTGCAAAACTTGCTTTTATTTCATTGGCTTTGCTTTCAAGTTTGTTGTAAACCTGAGAGTTTATTTCACCGCCGATAAGTATAAGGATTGATGTGTAATAAAACCACACCATAAGTACCGCGAACGCACCGATTGTACCGTAAACCATGTTATATGTTCTAAGGTTATTAACATATAACGAAAATCCCCACGAACCTATTAACCAGAAAGTACAGAAAAACCATGTTCCCGGCAATGCACTCTCGCGTTTAAACTTTTCATTTCCGCGTAAATCAGGAAGAATATAATAACTTAAAAATGCCATTAAATATAACGCAGCAAAAGCAACAGGCCAACGCAAAGTAAGTAAAGTTATTGCTATTCCATGAGACATATGGAAATGGTCTACCATAAGATTTATAATAGCTTTACCAAAGATAATAAGGTTGATTGTCAAAAACATTACCATTGTATCAACAAAAACCATTATAAGCGACAAAACCCTTGTATAAATAAGATTTCTTGTTTCAGTAACTTTATATGCTCTGTTCAAACCCTTTAATACAACAGCAATTGCATTTGTTGACAAAAACATAGTTACACAGAAACCCACAATAGCCATTACACCACCCTGAGAAAATATCATTACCTCAGAAAGTACAGTCAATATCAAATCCATAGCCTGCTCTGGCATAAACGTTGCAAGAAATCTTAAAACAGGTCCCATTAAAGCTTTATTTCCCATCCAGCCGAAAACAGCCATAAGAAATAACATAAAAGGAAAAATGCCGATAACCATCATAAAGCCCATTTCTGCAGCCATACCAAAGAAATCGTTTTTAATAACAGAAATAATTAATCTTTTTACAGCTCTTATAAATCCGTCAAATTTCATACTAACCTTAAATCTCTCGTTTTTTAATTTCCTTTAAAACTTTTTTAACAGCTTCCTCAACAGGAGCCTTGATAGTACATCCTGCAGCAAATCTATGGCCTCCGCCGCCGAAAACCTCACAAATTTCAGCAACATCAACGAATTTACTTCTCATAGAAACTTTACTGGCACCTGATTTCATTTCTTTTGCAACAAATGCTACACGCACAGTAACTATAGCACGTAATTTTTCAGTCAAACCTTCCATACATTCATCATTTGCACCAAATTTTTCCATGTCTTTTTTGTATACTGTTGTATACGCTATTTTATCATCATCCAAAAACTCAGCTTTGCTAACGCAATGAGCCTGAAACATAACAAGTGTCTTGCTGTCTGACTCATAAACTTTTTTATAAATATCAGAAGGATCTACACCGATTTCGACTAAATCAGCCGCGGCAGACAATGTTTTTGGTTTTGTATTATTAAATCTGAATGAGCCTGTATCAGTTAAAATCGCAGTATATAAACATATTGCAGTATCCAAACTAACTTTCCAGCCGGCTTCTTTCATATAATAAAACAAAACTTCGCCAGTAGAACTTGCATCGGAATTTATAAGATTAAATTCCCCGTAAGCACTGTTAGTCTTATGGTGGTCAAAATTTATTGTGTGTTTTGCTTTTTCAAATAATATTTTAGCATCACAAACTCTATCTATAGCGGCAACATCAACATTTATAACCAAATCATACTCACGAGATTTATCCATATCATCTATGCATTTAACCTGGTTTATAAAAGGCAGATACTCATATATAGAAGGAATTTTTGAAATTGCAAGCATTTCACAATTCTTTTTAAAATTATCCTTAATAGCAGAATACAAACCGCACATTGAACCTAATGTGTCGCCGTCAGGGTTTATATGAGAAATAATCAATATGTTTTTAGACGCTTTTATGATATCATTAATATTAGAACAGTCCATTTTATTACTTTAACACAAAACTTTAGGATTTCCAAATTGAAAAAAGTACTGTATACAGATTTTGTAACAACTGAGTCACTTATCTCAGAATTGCTTGAAAAAAAAGAAGTTAAGAAAGCAATTACACGCAACAACCTCTACAAGTTTTGGGATAAAGTTGCAGGGAAAAAGTTTGCCGATAAATCAAAACCATATTCAATGCTTGGGGGCGGCGTAATGGTTATTGCCTGCGAAAACGCCATTGTGGCACAAGAGTTAACACTTAGAAAAACACAGCTCTTAGTGAAGTTTGAACCTTACCTAAAATCTCTAAAAATGAATGTAAAAGATTTACGTTTTGACCCCAAAAAGTGGGCTGTTGAATGAAATTATTGTTTGACAATTGCATACCAGCATTATAAAATTGCTTTATGGCTAAAATAATTAATGTAATAAAAGGAACAAAAG
>JBKUMA010000019.1:0-12612 GCA_046955055.1 Candidatus Gastranaerophilaceae bacterium | reverse complement strand
TATGAGCCAGACGGGCTAATTCTGGTATATCTTTTGTTTTTACAAGTAAAAATTATTCCATATACAGGATTTTAGTATAAATGAATATAAGTAGCAAATTTATTTTTTTTTGTTTTTCATGTATCTACAGTTCACAAACTAAGGAGTTTATGTATGAATATATCTGCTATAAGAATTGCGGGGGGGGGGCAGACTAATCCTAGGTTTCGCAAGAGTTTTCAGACCCATGATGAAAACGTTCATGATGGCGTAAATTCATGTAAGAGTAAAATTCCATTATTGTCATATCAAGCAATGGCAGGTGTAAATTTTAAGGGCGATGAAACGAGAGATAATTTTAGAAAAGTGCCTGATATTGATTATTTTATATACAACAATTTTTCTGAAAATATGAAAAAGTTTTTAAGAAAAAAATGTGAAGATTTTAACAAAAAAGTTAAGACATCAGAGCTTGAGAATGCGAAAAAGAAGTATCTTCCTTTGATGGACGATAAAACAATGAAACAATTTATGGATGTATGTAATGTTTATTGCGGTTTAAAAAATGAGCCGATTTTGTGTCTTGGAAGAAGTCCTAAGTGGTTTTTGAATACTGCATTATGGATGAAAGACGGTATTGATGATTACAAATTTGTGGCATTTTCAAAATTTTGGTACCGTCATTCCTCTGACGGTATAAAGCGTATGGACAGTATGGCTCCTACAAAAGATGAAATTAAAGCTTATAAAAAGTATTTGAAAAGTATTCAGGCTGATCCAAAACACATTGTAGATGTACATAAAAAGACAGGTAAAAAGATTGTCATAACTGATTATGTCGATACAGGCAAAGGAGCTTGTTCATTTCTTGACTTGATGTCTACTATAGCAGAACAAGATGGTATTTTGGATGACTTTGCCAAATCAATAAGGATAGTCGCGATAGGTTCAATGGAATATATTGAGAGTAGATATTATGATGATGAAGAAATTTCTGAACCTTCTGTACCGCTTCCGGAAAAATTAATGCCTTACAAAAAAGAAATTAAACAAGAATTTCATAATATGCCGCTTAGAGTATTTGAGCAAATGCTGATTAATGAAAACACAAACGAATGTCGTGCAACTTATTATCCGCATGAAACCTGGACAATTTATCAGCCTAACAGATTTAAGACAGGTCTGTTGACAGAAAAGAAACTTGAAGAGTTGCGTAAAAAATGTCCTAGAAGTATGAATAATTTTTCACCTGCTATGCGTGATTACAGAAATCTTTTGAATTTTAGGATATTAGACTATTTGAATGAAAATGGACTTTTAAGAGAAAATTTAAACTCCAAACAGTGGGATTAAGCAGTAAAAAAAGGAGGTAAACACCTCCTTTTTTGATTATCTTAAGATTTTTCTAGCCGATAACAGGTTGAACAAATGTTCTTGCAGCTAAATCTTTATCAAGCATAAGCAAAGCTTTTTTGTCGTCGCCGATAAGTTTTAATGTAGCCAAGACATTTCCAACATTGTCTTCTTCTTCAACTTGTTCTTTCAAGTACCAATCTAGGAATGATAATGCTGCTCTGTCTTTAACTTCCTCTGCTACATCCATTAAAGCATTTATTCTTGATGTAACAAATTGTTCGTGTTCAAGAACTTGTTCAAAAACAGCAAGAGGACTATCCCAATCAGTTTCAGGTTTGTCAATTGCTTCAAGTGTAACAGTTCCACCTCTTTGGTTTAAGTAGTCAAACATTCCTAAAGCATGAGCATGTTCTTCCTGAACTTGAACTTGCATCCAATTAACAAAACCTTTTAAATTCAATCTTTCAAAATATGCCTGCATTGAAAGGTATAAATACTCAGAATAAAGTTCTTTGTTAATTTGGTCGTTAAAAGCTTTTTCCATTTTTTCACTAATCATATTAAATACTCCCTTCTTAATTTATCTTTCGATAAAAGTTTATCACGTAAAATTTTATAAATAAAGTGTTGAATTTTATAAAGATTTATTACATTGTTATTGTAAGGAAGCAATTCTTCACAATCAGGTCTCTTTAAGAATACGCTATGGAATTAAGTATCAATAAATTTAACAACAAAATGAATTCTGCACCTTATTTCAAAGGAGCGGCACTGCTCAATGCTCGTCCTGCAAGGGTTGCTGAGGCTGTTAATAATTTTTCTCAATCTTTTGATACGTTTATTAAAAAAGAAAATATTTCTGAAAAAGAAGAAAAAAATTTAGTAAATTATTTTGCCGAAAAAATAGGTGAATGGATAAGTAATGGTGTTTTTGGCTCTGGAGAACATAATTTAATTTACAAAATTGAAGAAGGTAAGTATTTATTAAAATTGCCGCGTAATGCAAAGCCGAATATTGATAAAATAGTTATTGAGCAAAATGAAATTGGAAAAAATTTGAAAACATATAAAGGTCATGCTGTCGCTAATATCGGTAATATTAGAATTTTACAAAATGCAGGAAAAGACAGTAAATTAATTCCTGCAGGTTGTCCGAAAAGTCACGCAAATATTCAAGAAATGATGAGATATTATAATGAAGTTTACCTGCCGAAATTTTCTTCGTTGCCTCAAAGTTCATTTGATGATGTTGCAGCAGATTTTTCTGCATTAAACAAATCTAACTATACATTTGATACTATTAATCCAAATAACTTTCAAGCCGGAAGCGATGGGAAAATTGTTGTACTTGATGATTTGGAAAAAACTTCTGAGTATAAAGCTAACAGTTTATCAAAAATGTTTAGAGTGTTTACAAATTCATTGACTCATGATACTCAAGCATCATTTGATATTTTGGCTGTTGGAAACAGACGTAATCTATTTAAGAAAATCATTTTGGCAGCGGAAAAAAATGAACTTCCTTACGGTTCATCAATGAATGACAGAGAAGAATTAAATCTTGCAATGAGGCTTTGTAATTTTGAAGAACCTTTTTCTGAAATTCAGAGAACATTGACGGATTACAGAAGAAAATATCCTGACATGGATGTTAGATTATCAAAAATAAAAGACTATTTAGATGAATTCGGGGTTGAAGATACTCGATTTAACAGTTATTCGTTTTATGAATAGCTGATGAATTGCCATTTCAGGTAATGAAATTTTCAGGCATGTTACTTATAAGTAAATATGTTATGAAGAAAAAAGAAAAATTTTTGACCACCGTTGACAAGTTATTGCTTGCTTTAGGTGAAGATACTACTATTGAAAAAAATGAATGGGCTCAAAATGATGCATTTCATGGTCTTGGTGATGCTTATTCGAAACGTTGGATGGCAGATATTCTGCCGTCTTATCTTTTAAAATTGTCTGTAAAAGATGCAGTCAATATAATCGCTACTTTATCAGAAAGCGGAATGTTTTTTGACTGTTTCCCAAAAGACATAGAAACACCGAATTATGGCGACAAATGGGGAAGACTTGCAAATTATATTGAAATAAATAATCGTGCAATAGCAACAATGGATAATGGATGTACTTGCAGCGGTATATTAAGCTGTATAAAACTTCTTCCTGCTATCCCGCCGTCTGCAAAAAGCTGGGCAAATTGTGTTATCTTGTCGCAGATATGGCAGAATATTTATGGCGATGCATACGAAAAGGGACCGTATGAAGAAAATTCAATTTATGGTATTCGTTTAAATACAAGTTATAGTGACAATATTATTGATTATTCAATAGTAGACAAAATTTCTCCTGAAGAACAGTTAAAGGCTTTTAATGATCTGGCTCATTTCAGGGGTATAAAAACAGGTTTCAGGCATGTGATTTCCGCTGATCAAATGAAAGTTGCTAAACCTTATCAGGATGATGAAACTTTCTGCTGGTCAAATCCTGAACATCAGGAAATATATATACAAGAATGTGTAAAGCTTATGAATTTAGGTTTTGAATGTATGTTTATTGATTCGGCAAAACACATTGGCGGATATGACTGTGAACATTATGAAGGGGTTGGTGACCTTCCTGAATATGGACAAATGCAATATATTTTGAATGAAATACGTTCCAGAACAGGTAATTCTCATATAAGTTTTGTCGGTGAAAAAAGTACTGATGATTTCCAACGTTACCAGAACATGGGGCTTACTGCGGGAACAGATTTTATAACAGGTGATGATTTTTATGCTGTAAGAGAACTGTCAGAGCGTATGAAATATAATCGCGAATACGCACCGGGCGTGCAGGTTACTAATGATAATTATGTCGGCGGATTGTCTTATGAACAGCTTTTAAACCGTATTAACACAGCACTTTTCGGGTTTTATCTTGCAAGTGATAAACTGCCGAGCTTTATGCAAATGGCAGATTTATTTCCGCTAAGATACGACACGAATACGCACCACCTAATGATGACTAATCCGTCTTACTCTACTGACGGAACATCTTTGAGTCATTGGGAAAATCTTTTTACAAAAGATGATGGAAGATTGTACAACAAAAGAGTAGGAGAGCTTTTTGCACACGCTTTAAGCCTTTAAAAAAATATAAGGAGATAGAAAATGAGTTTTAATCCATTAAAAGAAAAGGGTATTAACCTAGAAAAACAATTACGCAGCTGGCATGATATTGTCAAAAGACCTTTCAACAAATATGAAGTGGATTGTTATTCACGAACAAGACAAATTTTGATGAATGGTATTGAAGTAGAAGCTTGGAATTTCAAGCATAATTTTGCAAGAAACTGTCCTGATAAAGATGTATTAAATCTATTAGCTTTATCAAGACGTATAGAAGATATGCAGCAAACGACTGTTAACTGGCTTACTCCAGCGTGCCAGACAGTTTTAGAAACAACATTAGGTTATGAACAAGTTGCTGTTGATTTAACAGCTTGGCTTGCACAAAACGAACCTGATGATTACGTCAGAGAAACATTTAACTTTGGCTTGCTTGAGGATTTCGACCATTTATATAGATACAGCCAATGGGCATATATGGTTGACGGTATTGATCCTGATGATATTATACAAGGTATGACTGATGTTGTAGTAAGCCGTCCAACTCAAAACCACCATAACGATAACGGCTTAAGACTAAGAAGGTCATATGATAAGGCAACAGCATCACCTCAGACAAAAGTTAATATTTATACTTTGGTTTCAGGCGAACAGCAGACACATAATTTCTATGCTGAGCATGGTATGATGTACCCGAACGATGATTTAAGAAGAACCTTCGGTGAAATCTGCGACGTTGAAGAAGAACACGTAACAATGTATGAGTCATTAATTGACCCTACAGAGTCTTGGTTTGAAAAAAATCTGCTTCATGAATTTGTTGAAGTTTGTACATATTATAACTGCTATCAAGATGAAGTTGATGATAAATTGAAAATGATATGGGAAGAATTTTTGGCATTTGAATTAGGTCACTTGCAGATTGCAGCCGACTTATTCAGAAAATATGAAGACAGAGATCCTGAAGAAGTAATCGGCGATAAAGTTGTTCTTCCTTGTCACTTTGAGTCACAAAAAGAATATGTTACTAATGTTCTTGAAAATGAAGTTGATAAACGTCTTGATGGTAAAGAAGATATGGGTTATACGACTATTTCAAAACTTCCTGATGATTGGGCAAGTTATGACGTTCAAGAAGTTGTTAACGGAGAAGGTTCGCCAACTGAACAAACTATACGTTTAATCGGTACTTCAATTGGCAGAGACATTGCTATTGCAGATGAAAAATTAATTAAAAAAGAACCTGATTTAATTAAACGCGGTCTTGAACCAAAGGCTCAAGCTCCAAACACTGTTTCCGTTGAAGAATGGAAGGCGATGTCAAAAGTTGGTAATATGGAGTTTTGAATTGAAAAGTCGGGACGTAACCACAATTATAAGAAATTAAAAAATCCGAAAGGAAAATTTATGAACGATAAATTAAAAAAAGTCCTTAAAATTGTTGCAGTAACAGGTATTGTTACAGCAGGTGTATTTGCTTTAATAAACAGTGAAGAAATAAGAGAATATCTTAAAAGTACTGTAAGAAAGCTTCGTAAATCTCCTGATTGCTTTGACGATGATAAGGCTAAGTTGTTGTTAATTGCAAAACAGATTAACAGAGATATTAAAAATACGGAACGAAGAACTTCTGAAAAGGCCCACTCAAGAAACCAGAAAAAGTTTAACAATATGAAATGGGGAATAGGAATGATTTCACGCGACGATATCATAAAAAACTAAAATAAAGCGGCTTTATAGCCGCTTTATTATTATCCTGTCAGATAATTGATTGCTATTATAATTTTAACTATAGTCGCTTGTATGTTCAGAAGATTTTTTATAGTTTTTTTTATATTGATATTCATTATTCCGCAATGTTTTGCCAGAGACTATCAAATAAATTATCAGGAAAAACTTGATTATGTAAACATGGATTTTTGGAGAAGATTTGATGATGACTATCTTTGTTGTTATATTGTACAAGCTGTAAAAAACAATCATGATGCAAGAAAAGCCAGTTATAGGGTTGAAGAATACAGACAAAAAGTAAAGTATTCGTTAGGAAAAGAACTTCCTTCTCTGTCTGTATATCCGGCTTATCTTGGTGCACAGGTACCGAAATTAGACAATTTTGAATTATCTACAAATGCTTTTATACTACCTTTTCTGGCAAATTATGAAGCTGATTTTCTTTTGAAAAACAGAGATAAAACAAGAGCAGAAAAGAAAACTTATGAGGCTGAAAAATATAAGGAAAAAGCTCTATATATAGCTCTTGCAAGTGATGTCGCATCTCTTTACGTTAATATAATGAATTATGATGAAATACTTGAACTTAATGAAAAAATTTTAAAAAATCAAAAAGAACTATTCAGAAAGACTAAATTAAGATACGAAAACGGTATTTCAACTAAAACTGACTTGAATAATACACAACAAAAAATATTGGATTTGGAAAGCAGTATTACAGAAATTAGGACAAACAGGCGTGATGCTTTATTTTATCTTGCTGTTATGATTGGAGAAAACCCTGAATGCATAAATGATTTAAAACGTGCGAAATTGTCTGAATTCGGAAAAAAATATGAACCTCCGGAATGTATATCATCAGATGTAATTTTTTCACGTCCTGATGTAATGGCGGCTGAAAAACAGCTTGAAAAAGCAAAAATTGATATTAGAGTCGCTAGAAAAGAGTTTCTTCCAAGGTTTAATATTACCGGTGTTTGGATTTTCAATACAATTGCACCCGGGAATTTTTTCAGTTGGGAAGCCTCTCTTGCAAGTATTATGGTTGCGGCAGGACAGGATATTTTTATGGGCGGAAGAAAAATTGCAAATTTAAAAATGAAAAAATTAGAATACGAACAGTTGTTTGAAGAATATAAACAAACTGATTTGACTGCAATAAAAGAAGTAAGTGCAAGTTTATACAAAATAAATGATGATACTCATATTTATGATACTGTATACAAAAAAAATCAAAACGAAAGCGAGAATTTGAAACTTACAAATCTTCGCTATAAGGAAGGAACAGTTTCCCAAATGGATATTCTGAACGATGAAAATAAAATCCACAATATTAACTCTGTTCTGGCAAATAAAAAAGCTCAAAAATTTATTGATTACATAACATTATATAAAGCTGTCGGTGCAAAACTGTAAAAATACCCTTTGCTTTAAAATCATGTTTTTTGTAAGATTATTATGAGAGAGATTTCATACAATAAGGAGATATAAACTATGAAAAAATCAATCAAAGATTTAGGTGACATTAAAGGTAAACGTGCATTAGTCAGAGTTGACGTTAACGTACCTTTAGATGCAGACAAAAATGTTACTGATGATACAAGAATTCAAGCTATCATGCCTACAGTTAAATTTTTGCAAGATAAAGGTGCAAAAGTTATTCTTATGGCTCACCTTGGCAGACCAAAAGGTGAATGGAACCCAGAATTTACTTTGGAACCTGTAGCTAAATATTTATCAAAAGTTTTAGGTCAAGAAGTTCTATTTGTAAAATCACCTGTAGGTGAAGGTGCAGATAAAGAATTAGAAGTATTAAAAGACGGTCAAGTTGCTTTGTTGGAAAACATCCGTTATTACAAAGCTGAAGAAGCAAAAGATGATGATATGACATTTGCAAATGAATTGGCTAAACTTGGTGATTTCTATGTAAACGATGCTTTCGGTGCTGCTCACAGAAACCACACTTCAACAGCAAAACTTGCAAAAGTTTTGAAACCGGCTGTTGCAGGTTTGTTGATGGAAAAAGAAATCAGATGTTTATCAGAAGCACTTGATAACCCTGCAAGACCTTTCACAGCTGTAGTAGGCGGTGCTAAAGTTTCTTCAAAAATCGGTGTTTTAGAAAACTTAATCGACAAAGTTGATAACTTAATTATCGGCGGTGGTATGGCTTATACATTTGTTAAAGCTAATGGCGGAAAAATCGGTAACTCTATTTGTGAAGATGACCAAATGGATGTTGCAAAAGCTATTGAAAAGAAAGCTGCTGATAAGGGTGTAAAAATTATTATGGCAACAGATGTACTTGCTGCAGACGATTTCTCAGGTAACGGTACAAACAAAGTTACTCCTGTAGACGCTATTCCTGATGGATTTGAAGGCGTTGATGCAGGTCCTGAAACTCAAAAAGCATTTGCTGATGTTATCAAAAATTCAAAAACAATTTTGATGAATGGCCCTGTAGGTGCATTTGAAAATCCTAAATTTGCTGAAGGTACAAAAGCAGTATTAGAAGCAATTGTTGAAGCTACTAAAAACGGTGCTGTTTCAGTTATCGGCGGTGGTGATTCAGTTTCTGCTGCTAAAAAATATTGTAAAGCAGAAGACTTTACACACGTATCAACAGGCGGCGGTGCTTCATTAGAATTCATCGAAGGTAAAGTATTACCTGGTGTTGCTGCACTTGATGAAGCTTAATCTTTTATAAAACAATAGAAAAGCTCCCTTTCACAAAAGGGAGCTTTTTTTATACTTAATTTATTTATTTTTTTGTACTCATGTTTATGAAAGGAATTGAATTGCCCATCATATACTCAGGCAGTTTACCGTCCCATTTTTGAACAGCTTCGTATTCAACAAGAGCTTTGTTTTTGGTTAGTGCATTTGCTCTTATTGACATTGATTTTGCTTCGGCTTCTGCTGAAATAAGTTGTTGTTTGGCTTCTTCTTGAATTTGAACAGTTTTATTTTTTGCTCTTAGTGCTTCTTGTTCTGCTGTAACTTTGTTTTCAATTGCTTTTTCAAAAACTCCTGAATAAGAAATTGCTGTCATTTGAAAATCAGTTACGTTAATATATTTTGATGTAAGATGGTCTTGAAGTTTTTCGAGAATTTCTTTTGTTGCTTTTTCTCTGTTTGCAACCAAATCTTGAGCATTCCATTTACCAATAACATCTTTGATTGTACCTTCAACTACAGGCATTAAAATTGTGTCAGAATAGTTTGTTCCTACTTCTCTGTACATTTTGTGAGCGTTTTCAGGCTGCAAATTAAAGTTAAGGACATAAGAAATTTTTGCCTGCTGAATATCTTTTGTATAAACAGATGTTTCAATATAATTTTTTTGAGTTTTTACATCCATATTTTTTATGTGTGAAATAAATGGTGTAACAAAATGGACACCTTCAGAGTAACTGGTTGGCGAAACTTTTCCTAATGTTACTTTTACACCTCTTTCACCTACTCCGACAATAGAAATAGGGTTAAAAAATACGATGAAAATTATTAACAATACTAAAATGACAATTGGTGCAGTTAAAATTTTCGGATCCTGTGCAGCAAAGTTTTCAAAATTTTTTTCTGTTTTCATACTTTTTCTCCATGTTTTATACGTTTACAAAAGGCAGTATCGAGTACAATATAACTACCAGAAGTGCAATTCCTATAAAAAAATTCAGTATGAGTTTTCCATGAGTTTTGTACAAATTAGTATTGAACAGGAAACTAACAATTATGATTATAAGATTTGCAAATACTAAAAATGCTGTAAGTAAAAATAAAATTCTTAAAGGCATAAGCTATTCTCCTCATAATATTTTAGTATATTTTTCTTTGTAACGTATGACAATCCTCTTTATAATCGAAATTATTTGTGATAGAATTTGCTTAAAAGAGGGACTTATGAAAAATATTTTAATTACAGGCGGTGCAGGATTTATCGGTTCGCACTTATCAGAAAAACTTTTGGAACAAGGCAACCACGTATTGTGTCTTGATAACTTTTTTACCGGTTCAAGGAAAAATGTTGAACATTTGATGGACAACAAAGAATTTGAACTTATACGCCATGATATTATTGAACCGATTATTTTGGAAGTTGACCAGATATATAACCTTGCTTGTCCTGCAAGCCCTATTCATTATCAATATAATGCGATTAAAACTATTAAGACTAATGTTCTTGGTGTAACAAATATGCTTGACCTTGCAGATGAAACCCATGCAAGAATGCTTCAAGCTTCAACCAGTGAAGTATACGGTGATCCTATCGTACATCCGCAGAAAGAAGATTACTGGGGAAATGTTAACCCTATTGGTTTGAGAAGTTGTTACGATGAAGGTAAACGTGTTGCAGAAGCCTTAATGATGGATTACCATAGACAGCATAATGTGGATATAAGGATTATCAGGATATTTAACACATACGGACCAAGAATGGCTGAAAATGACGGCAGAGTTGTTTCTAATTTCATAATTCAGGCTTTGAAAAATGAAGATATAACAATTTATGGCGACGGTTTGCAAACTCGTTCATTCTGTTACGTTGATGACCTTGTTAGAGGAATGATTTCGTTAATGAATCAAGAAAATATCATTGGGCCTGTAAACGTAGGTAATGATGGAGAATATACTATTAAAGAACTTGCAGAAATGATTGTTGAATTAACAAATTCTAATTCAAAAATCATATATAAACCTCTTCCATCAGATGATCCTTGCAAACGCAGACCTGATTTAACATTGGCACGTAAGGAACTTGGATATGAACCTACTGTACATGTAAAAGACGGTTTAATGAAAACAATTGAATATTTCAAAAAACTGATTTAATAGTGGTTTATTCTTCGCATTTAGTTTTACCATTCCAACTTAAATCGCTGCAATGCAAATAATCCATATTGTCATTGTAAATAACCCACGCAGCACAGCCAGAACCATTGAATGGATCAGGTCTTTTGTAATTTTTGCAATATGCTTCAAATGTATATCCGCTTTCTTGGTCAGACCTGCCTTGTGGAACCATATTTTCTGACTGAAGTATGAAGTCAAAAACATCTTTTCCTAATGTATTAGGAAGTTTATTTCCGTTTATATCAACTCTTAACAAAGCACAGCCATTTGCACAGTTGTTATAAACTATTGAACTGATTATTGTTCCGTCACCTAATATTATTGCCGGAGTATATAATGTAGTTCCACTTGCAATAGGCGAACCATTGCTGCTATGAACAGTGGCAACATTGCATGTGTTATCTTCATAACACTTTTTTACAACATTTAATTCAGAAGAAAATATAGTCCATAAATTTTGAAGTTTAGTATTATCCCAGTCTGATAGAGGACCATTTTGTTCGACAACCTTTAATACAGCCTGGTTCATAACACTATAGAATTTTTTTAACTTTATAATGTTAGCTTTTTCTTGATGATTTTGGATTAATGCTGGCAAAGTTAAAGCCGCAACAATACCAATTATACCAAGTGTAATTAAAACTTCAGCGAGTGTAAAAGCACGATGCCTATAATTGTCTATATTATGCATTTCAGCCTTCTTATCATTTAAGTAACTTATTCTTTGCATTTAGTTTTTCCGTCCCAGGATAAATCATTGCACTTTGTGTAATCCATGTTTTCATTATAAATTACCCAGGCAGTACAGCCTTGACCGGGTTGAACACCTGTTTTGCCTAAGCATCTGCCGTCAAAAGTTTCTGCAGTATCATCCTGCGTTCCTTTCGGGTAAAAACCGTTTTTTGTATAATAAAATGAAAAGATATCTTTACCCAATGTATTTGGAGGTTTTGGACCGTTTAAATCTACATCAAAATTGCCGCATACATTTGACAAATAAGGACCTTCTCCTCTTTGAGTAAGACAAAGTGAATGGGCTATATATATTGTATTTATTACTGTTCCATCTGCAAGAACAACACGAGGTATTACATTGCTTCGATTAGATCCGTCAAGATATTTTGTTTCATATGAAATGCCACTGCAATCAGCTGTGGTTTGGCATCTTGAACTGATTTTTAAGTAGGGTGCAATTTTATCAATTACAATATTCTGGTTTTCTTCGGTTTGATTCCAAGAACCAGTTAATCCCCATGTATCAACCGTTCCGTTGTCATTTATAGCAGAGTTAAATGCAGTACTCATAATGCTATAAATTTTTTTAAGTTTAACAGAGTATTCTTTATCTTTGTGATTAGAAATCAATGTAGGTAAAGTAATAGCTGCAACTATTCCAATAACCCCAAGCGTAATCAAAACTTCTGCCAAAGTAAACGCGTTTTTACGATAATTATCCAAGAGAGCTACGTGCGTAGCACCTTCTGCCAAAGTAAATGCTGTTTTTCTAACGTGATATGTCATATCACTATTATAACATATGTTGTTTAAATTACAACATTTGCGGGGGGGGGGC
>JBKUMA010000018.1:0-12839 GCA_046955055.1 Candidatus Gastranaerophilaceae bacterium | reverse complement strand
GCTCAATTTTCTTCTCAAGTTTGTTAATTTCTTTTGGAATATCAGTAATCTCAGGTTCCTGGTTTTGAGATGACTCAGAAGAAGTATTGGCTTCAGCCTGTGCTTCGTAAACTTTATCGACTTTTCTTATTTCAGGTCGAATTGGCCAGCCGCGTAAAATATAATCAACAGCTTCAGCAGTGTCTTTGTAAACTGCAAGAGTATTTCTATCTAAAATTTCAATAACAACATCAAAAGTAGGCTGTTTTTCTCTTTCCAAAACTGTTTTTTGGGAAGCACGACGTCTTGCTTCATCATCGCCTAAAGTAACGGACTGAATACCTCCGACTAAATCTGATAAAGTCGGGTTTTTAATAAGGTTTTCAAGACTATTACCGTGGGCTGTAGCAATTAACATAACCCCTCTTTCAGCAATAGTTCTTGCTGCCTGAGCTTCTTCTTCCGTACCTATTTCATCAACTACAATAACTTCAGGAGTGTGGTTTTCAACAGCTTCAATCATAATATCTTTTTGATACTGAGGCTGAGTAACCTGCATACGTCTAGCATGTCCAATCGCAGGGTGAGGAGTATCTCCGTCTCCTGCAATCTCGTTTGAAGTATCAACAATAACAACACGTTTTGCAAGTTCATCAGCCACAAGCCTTGAAATTTCTCTCAATTTTGTTGTTTTACCGACACCAGGACGACCTAAGAACAAAATACTTTTGTTCATCATACAAATATCTTTTATACAAGCAATTGTCCCCGTAACAACTCTACCAATTCTGCAAGTAAGACCTATGACTTTTCCTTGTCTGTTTCTTATTGCACTAATTCTATGGAGTGTTCCGGGGATACCTGAACGATTATCAGAAGTAAATTCTTGAATTCTGCTCGTTATATAGTTAATATCGTCTTCATTAACAAAATCACAACCTAAATACTCAATCTTGCCTCCGGCGTGTCTTATTTCAGGGGTTCTACCAATATCTAAGACTATCTCAATAACATCTTCCATTTTCTCATAGTTAATGTGTCTTTTGACTTTGTCCGGCAGGACGCCTGTCAACATGTCGAGGTCATTCTGAAATTGTAGGTTGCTCATATTTTTGTGCCTTTCTCTATTTTGTATATATGACAAAATATTCTGTTCGGCTGATTAACTTCTTGCTCCCGCTGCAAGACTTATATTTAATTTTTTCTTAACCCTTCTATTATCATTATACCACTTTTCAAGAATTTTTCCTCAATCGAAAGAACTACATCAGTAGCAATTTTACAATACTTAATAGGGGCAAATTAACACTTGATTTTATATGTTAACAATTGTTACAAAAGCATTATATTTTCTAAAGTTTTACATCTGCAAATCCGTAATACTACATGAACAACCAGGAAATGTTACTAAGAATTGAAAGGAAAGATTACCTAAAATGGGATTAGCAGCAGGACAAGCTAGACTATTGAGCATTACAGCCAGAAAATCTGACTGTGAATACCAATCTATGTCATTATCTCATCAAAAATTAGCTATCTCTCGCGACTTAGCAGCAATTTCCAGCGAATATCAAAATTCTTTAGACCAGACAAAATTAATGTATGATTTTTATGGTAACGGTTCATCAGAACAGTTAAAATACAGTACATTAATGACTCCGTCTGCATTAAACAATTACTTACCTATAACAATAACAAATACATCAGGCAGAACTGTATTAAACAGCAAATTTGCAGAAGCAGCAAGAGCAGCAGGTATTCCTCAAGAAGGTTTAGGCTGTACTCCTTCAAGTATTGTAAGAGAAAAATTCATACTTGGCTTGGGCGATGCAGGAGTAATTGATAAAGACAAAGCTAAAGCTTATGCAGCAACACAATACAACCAAACTTCAGGTCTTGGCGGAGACAGCTTGGGAAAAGACTACACTGTAGTTGAAGGTACACTTGATGACTTAAAAGCTGTTTTGGGTATGGGCGATGATGGTGCAAGTGTTGCAGTACCAGTATTAAGCCAAAATCATGGCGGTAACAACGGAAGCGGTGTTGCAAGTATAAGCGGTACAGAATACAGCGGTAGTATCTTAATAACAAAATTGTTATCAAATGATCCTAACGACCAATACATTTTCTATGGAATAAGTGAAAATGGTCGTCACTTTACAAACAACCAGGCTATGGACATGGCTGATACATTAACAGCTACCGGTGGATTTATTGACCAATTGTATAACAGTTTTGCAAGTGCTTTAACAACCGGAGATCCTCGTTCAACAGCAGCATTAAATTATGCTAAAGAACAAGTTATCAAAGAATTTTTCACATATTCTTACGGTAACGATACAAGAAACGGACAAATTGGAGATAGCCAAGAAGGTTCAAGTAACGATAACGGATGCTGGAACTTTGTAGTTAATAACGGTAGTAGACCTAAACACCAACAAGAAGAAGCTGCAAGAGAAAATATTTTAAGTACAGCAACAAACTTTGTAGGTATCACAGGTAACAGCTATTGGAAAGGCGGCAGAAAAGGTGGTCGTTACAACGCAGCTTGTGCTGTGAACTTGAACAATATTGCAAAAGCATTCTTGTCATACTTTGCAAAATTTATGAGCGGTTTGCCTACTGACGGCTCTCAAGGTGAATATTATTCAAACAAGGGCTATGTTGCAGATTCAAATTTTGTTACTAATGACAACACATACGTATACTACTTCCCTGGTGCAGACAATTCTTCAGAAGAAGATGGTAAAAATTCATTATTCTACGATACATTGTTAAACCAAATATGTACTTCAGGATGGACTGAAAACAGCCAGATTGATGACCCGGAATACTTACAACAAATGCTTCAAAACGGCATGATGTTTATTTCAAAAATCAAAGATGACGGTTTTTACTATCAAGGCAACTATGCTACAGATTCTTACATCAAAGAAGTAACTGATGAAACAGCTGTAGCACAAGCAGAAGCTAAGTATAATACTGAAAAAACAAAATTAAATAATAAAGAACAAACACTTGATTTGAAAATGAAAAATCTTGATACAGAGATTTCTGCACTGACAACAGAATACGATACAGTTAAAAACACAATATCGAAAAACATAGAAAAATCGTTTAAGCGATATAACGCTTAAAAAAGCCGCCTATATGGCGGCTTTTAAGCATCTTAAACACCTGAAACGGGCGGTAAATCTATTCTTTTTAACCTTTGCTCTATTCGTCTATACCATTTCAAATGCTGTTTAAATAAAATATTATATTTTGATATATCACCTTGAGCGATTTCATGGAACTGATTATCACAAACATCAGTCAAAGCACGCTCTAAAAAATGAGTATATTCTTTTCTGTTCACTTTAGCATCGTCGAGTTCAATTCTTTTACCGAATTCAACAATAACCTCAGGTCTATTATCTCTTAAAAAGCAATAATCAATTGCAACAGGTATAAGATTAATTTTACCGTATTTCTTTACAGCGTTTTGAGCAATATAAGTTAATCCTGTTTGAAATTCAAAAGGTCTGTAATGCGGCGGTCTGATAATACCTTGAGGGAAAATACAAAGCATATTTCTCAAATCACCCATAACGTCAACAGAATATTGTAACGCTTTCATTGCGGATTGAGGAGATTTTTTATTTACAGAATAAGCACCGCCTCTTCTTAAAAGCGGAAATCTGTTTAATTCCTCAACCATCAAACGAATTTCTTTGCGGAAAATTCTATGAGTAATGTTGTATAATACAATACCGTCCCACCAGTTGCAATGCGGAGCAAAAAGGATTGTCGGCACATCTTTATCGCCTTCAAAATAATTTTCGGCACCTTTATACCTAAAAGCATAAAAGCGGTTTTGCAGCATGTTATAGAAAAACATACTTGCAACCCAAAGCCAGAATTTGCTGGTTTTAGCCGGTTTAAATTTCTCCTCTTTATTCCTCAACTTTGTAGGAGGGATGTCAGAATATAATTGTTCCTCTACAGTCATAAATTAATTGTACTCCACTAAATATAAATTTCAAACACCCTTAAGGCTAATTTTAAGAAAACTTAACTCTTTTAATCATCTGTAAGAAACAAAATTAATTTTAAATTTGAGCTTTGCTGCCATATACGATAGTTCTTGATCGGAATAAGTAGTTTCGTTGATAAGTTTATTATCTAATATTTTCGTTGGTACAAATTTTTGTAAATAGTAACATTTTGCACCATTTATTAAATCACCAATCTTCAAAATATCATCTTCACTCAATAACGATCTAACAACTGTTGTCCTGAATTCATAGTCTTTTCCTGAATTCATAATTATATTTATGCTTTCTTTAATTTTTTCTGCGTCAGTTTTATTAACGACAATGTCATCGTATTTTTCTAAAGGAGCCTTAATATCCATAGCAATATAGTCCACTAATGGCAAAACTTCTTTAAGCATATTGGGATAACTACCGTTTGTATCTAGCTTTACTAAAAATCCCATATCCTTGATTTCTTTAATAAATTCTGGTAAATCCTTATGCAAACAGGGCTCACCACCGGTAATAACAACCGCATCAAGTTTTCCGACTCTGTTTTTCAAAAACTCAAATAAAGCAGGCACAGTCCATGCCTGCTCTTTTGAATTAATTAATTCAGGATTATGACAATATCCGCAACGAAAATTACAGCCTTGCGTAAACACAATGGCACTAATTTTGTCTGGATAATCTAACAGTGAAGTTTTCTGCACTCCGCCTATAATCATTTACAGCATTCCTTAATTTCAAATGTTTTTCGGTCTGTAAATTCTTTTTTCTTACCTTTATTCCACTGACTTACTGGTCTGATATAACCTACTACACGTGAATAAACTTCACAGTCCGCACCGCATTCAGGGCAAGTATAATGCTCCCCTGCAACATAACCATGGTTAGGACAGGTGCTGAATGTCGGTGAGAATGTAAAATAAGGAAGGTGATAATTATTGCAAATCTTTTTAACAAGATTTTTCATAGTTTCAATACTTTGAATTCTTTCACCGGCATAAATATGAACTACCGTACCACCTGTATATTTAGTCTGCAAATCATCCTGGTGATCAAGAACTTCGAAGATATCATCTGTGTAATTTACAGGCAGCTGTGTTGAATTTGTATAGTATGGATATTTTTCGTGGTCTAATTTTGCTAAACGGTATGATGTACCTTCTCCCGGTGTAGCTTCAAGATTGTAGTTGTTTCCTGTTTCTTTTTGGAATTCTACAATTTTAGCACGCATATAATCCATTACTTCTATAGCAAACTGTTTGCCTCTAAAGCTTCCAATATCATCTTTTAACAAGTTAGAACATGCTTCATTCATACCAATAAGCCCAATTGTTGAAAAATGGTTTTTCCAGTAAATACCAAAGCGAGCCTTAATATCTCTTAAATAGAATTTTGTATAAGGATATAAATCTTTGTCAGTATAATCTTCTAAAAGTGCACGTTTAATTTCCAAACTTTCTTTTGCTAATTCCATTTTTTCAGCAAGTTTTTCGAAGAATTCACCTTTTGTTTTAGAAAGCTCTGCAATTTTAGGCAAGTTAATTGTTACAACCCCAACAGACCCTGTAAGAGGATTTGAGCCGAATAAACCTCCGCCTCTATATTCAAGTTCTCTGTTGTCAATTCTCAAACGACAACACATAGAACGTGCATCTTCCGGCGACATATCAGAGTTAATAAAATTAGAAAAATATGGAATACCATACTTAGCCGACATTTCCCATAAACCCTCAATATTTTTGTTATCCCAGTCAAAATCTTTGGTAATATTGTATGTAGGAATAGGGAATGTAAATACACGTCCAGAAGCATCACCTTGCATCATAATTTCAAAGAATGTCTTATTAATCATATCCATTTCATTTTGGAATTCTTTGTATGTTTCTTCCTGCAATTCACCGCCTATAATAACAGGCTGTTCTGCATAGTAAGAAGGAACAGTTAAATCCATTGTAATATTTGTAAATGGAGTTTGGAAACCTACACGAGTAGGCACATTCATATTAAATACGAATTCTTGCATTGCTTGTTTTACTTGTTCATAGTCTAAATCATCGTATTTAATAAAAGGAGCAAGAAGAGTGTCGAAGTTAGAAAAAGCTTGTGCACCGGCAGCCTCTCCCTGCATAGTGTACATAAAATTAACTATTTGTCCAAGAGCAGTTCTAAAGTGTTTTGGCGGAGCACTTTCTATTTTCCCTCTAACACCTTTAAAACCTTCTGTTAATAAATCTTTTAAATCCCAGCCTACACAATAAACAGATATAATATTCAAATCATGAATGTGAATATCACCATTAAGGTGAGCATTTTTAATATCAGCCGGATAAATTTTATTTAACCAATAATTTTTGCTGATTTCTGATGCGATATAGTTGTTAAGCCCTTGAATAGAATAAGCCATATTAGAATTTTCATTAACTTTCCAATCAAGTTGTTTCAAATAACTTTCAACAAGTGCAACATTTGCATCCTTTACACTAACCTCATTTAATGAGATAAATGGATTTTTAATCGCATTAATAGCGACAACATTCCCACTGTTTTTAACAATAGTATTCTTCATAAAAAAATCTCCCAGATTTCCGTGGTTACATCAACTAAAATAAGCATTCCGACTATACGGCTGCGGTCCAGTGAGGGAATTTCACCCATGCTTTCCTTAAATTAGTAAACCCATTTTATAACTATGTTTAAAATTTGTCAACAAATCTAAAGATTTATTTGACATGAAATTCTGGTTATCCTAATCTTAAATAATAAGAGGAAATAGATGTGCAAATCATCAACTGTAGCCGCAGCCGTATAGTCGGAACACTCAAGATATAACACTTTCCACGTGCAGATTGGAAGTGATTTTATATTCTTTAGTGTCCTCTTAAAGCTGGATAAGAGGATTTTTTAATGCAGTTAGCAACCATACAACCTAACGCTGTTAAAACAGGAACGTGCCCTCACGGACTGCCTTTAGGGGCATGCCCGATATGTAACGGAATGTCCGGCGGAGGCGGTGCAAAAAAAGCAGATTTCTCTGCAAAACCCGGTGAAATGAGTTGGAATGAATGTGCCGCAATAGGTGCATTTTTAAAGGCCCAGCAACAGGCAAAACTTGCAAAACAACAGGACGCACAAAACTTTGTACAAAATCTTCAAGCATTTCAAAACTCAATGATGAATGCAAGCCAAAGATTAGCCGATTCTGTAAAAATATTTACACAAAATATGCCAGCAATTATAGCAAAACCAGTAAATTTTATACTTAACACTGTAATCGGCGGAATAATTAGAACAATCGGCAATATTCCGACAGCAATTGCAAATACAATCCAGACAATTCAACAAAAACTTGCTGATATTTCAGACAAATTAACAGCCATGATGGGTGAACTAAAAGCTTCAATAGAAAAGAAAATTTCAGAAGCATTTAAAGATATTAAGAAAAAGGTGAAATCACTATTCTCTATCTTCAGCCCGTTAGATGCAGATAACGATGATAAACAAATTGATGAAACAAAAAAAGCCTTTGAATTAAAAACATTTATACACGATTTGTATAAAAAACTTTTAGAGGAAGAAAACAAGGACGCAAACGAAAATGAACGTTAATAATCAGTTTCACGACGGTGAAACACTAAGACAACAAAGAAACTTAACAACTTCTCAAAAGAAAAATAATGCAAATACAAAAGAAGGTGTTCTTGTAAACTCCTTTATTAAAGATTGTCCGGAATGCAAAGTTGACTTAAATGACACCTGTGATTCTCTTGTTATTTCTTCTAACGCAAAAATGCCCGAGCAATTAAAAGAAGGTCGTTCAAAAGAAAAAAGTCTTATTCCAATAAGTGGAATTACAGTTGGTGTAATGGGTGTTTTGACCGCCATCACCGCATTTGTAAATCACAGTTCAAAAGTTAATTTAAACCTTGATAAAATGAAAAAACTTCCTGCCACAGTCAGAAACGTTGCAATCAATGAAGAAACTCATCAGGCTCTCTATCAAATAGTTCAATGCCCAAATAAGCAAACAATTATGGCTGGTTCAGGCGTTTTAGTTTTAACAGCAATGGCGTTTATCGGAAAAACATTCTTTGACGGATTTAAAGATGTTTGGGTAAAGAAAAAAGAAGCTGATATACAAAAGAATTTGCAAGAAAAATTAATAAATATAGAAACTCAATCCTTCTCTGGCAAAATACAAATTATAAGAGGTATGATGTCTGAGAAAGCTAAAGAATTTGGAAGATTTTTAGCAGAAAAACCTGAAAAGAAATCTGTATTTACCAACTTTATGAGCAACCCTGCATTTACAGCCCACAAAAATTCTAAACCCCTAAAAGAAAAAGACAAAAGTAATTTGAATTACCTTCTCATAGGTCTTGGAACTGTAGCAGCTATTGTTGGGCTGGGCTTCATTTCTATGAGAAATCTTTCAAAAAGCAAAGGACATTTAGACAATTTAATCAGAGATATCAGAGGTGAAATCGATGGCATAGTTTCTAAAGCAGGCGATAAACCTACCAAAAATGAATTAGAAAATCTTAAAAACTTGTTTATATCAGTTCAAGAACCAAAAGAAAAAATTATTGAAAAACTCGAAAAAGTTAAATGGGACAAACAAGAAACAAATAAATTCATAGAAGAAGTTTCTACAGAAATTAAAAAATCCACAGTTGACGCTAACATATACTGTGGAGGCGGAAAAACTCCAAAACCTACTTTCTATTCACACGTAGACGATTACAGAGCATTTTTCTACAACTATCTATTAGAAACTGATAACAAACAGTTTAAAGCACTATTTTTAGGGATAACAGGACTTACCGGTATAGCTTACGGTGGAAAACTTGTAGGAGATGCAGTAAAAGAAGTACAGGTTAAAAAGATTAATGCAGATACAGAAGCCGATTTGCAACAGCGATTAGTTTCAACAGAATTACGCAATTTCAAATCTAAAAAAGATGCAGCAATTCAACCGCTTGTTGATGAATTCTACAAACAAGTAAAAAATGAAAAGCCAAAAGAAGAGCTGAAAGTTATGGCAGACAACATACTATTTGAAATTAAAAACGGGCCTCCGTTCGTATACTCATAGAAAGGTATTTGAATGTATATACAGCCAATTCAAAATATTCCATCATACAATAATATTCAAATGCCGACAGGGCAGCGAAATTACTGTGTCTTCGACCAAAATAAAGTTGATTGTTTCGTTAAACAAAAGGAAAATTATCTGCCATATTTATCCGATATTTTGGCTCATTCAAACAATGAACAGCAAATTGTTGAAACTCTATATATTATTGACAGAATGATTGACAACGGAACCAAAGGCGTTGACAAAATGTATCCTGTTTTAGCACGTTTTAACAATACAACTTCTCCTAATATACAAACATTTCTTGCAGGAATTTACAGAAAGACTCAGGTTCCTGACGCTTTTGGACCTTTAGTAAAAATGCTAATCCAAAATTCTCTGCGTCCTCAGACTTCAAATTTCGATCCTAACGAAGAAATTGGAGGAGCAATACTGGCTTACCTTTCAGACAGATTTAGAAACTAATTTAAAAGCCTCATGTTACAATTTCGTAACATGTAAAGAAACATGTTTAAAGTTTTAACTCTCATGTGTCGATATATAATTTGTAAGTTACTAACAAGAAAGGAAATCGACAGCAATGGGAATGGCAGCATCACAAGCTAGATTTTTAGGTCTGACAGCCAGAAAAACCAATGTTGAGTACGAAGGTCAACAAGTTAACCAACAACGTACAACATTGTCAAACCAGTCTGCTAACTACTACAACGATTTGTTGGGTATGTCAGTACCGGTTCCGCCGTCTGTCGATGACTATACAAAAACCGTTTACACATTTGAAGACGGAGCTTTAGAAAATACAATTACAAGTTTAATAGCACAACAAAACGGACAGTATACAGTAAGTTATTTAAGAAAATGGACAGATGACTTCTCAGCTGTATCTGCTGCAACAAGCATTATTTCTAAAAATGCTGATGACACTTATAATGTTGGTGCAAATAAACTTCGCGGACTTGGTATCGCTATCGAAGATAACGAAGACAACTTTGAACACGATGATGAAGGTAACCGTACAAAATATATCGGTGAATATTCTTACCTTCAATCAATGACACCGTCAGAAATTGATAAATTGATTCAAGAAGAACAACAATATCTTGCCCTATTAAATGAGAAATACGGCAAAGATGAAAAAGGCTGGTCAGTAAGATACGTTGAAGAAACTTCAACAGGAAAACAAGTACCATACTTCTACAAAAATTCTGATATTGAAGGTGCTGTATTTGATGATTACGGCAATTCAAAATCAAATATTAACTGCTACACAATCGGCAGTTCTACAAAAACAGAAGAAGTAAAAGCAGTACCGAACTGTAGAGTTGAAAAAGACAGCTCTGGTCGTTATATCAACATAACTATGCCTGAATTGGATTCAGACGGCAACCCTGTTCTTGACGATGACGGCAATATCGTATACGGTCCTACTTACTCATTAACAACAAGTACAGCAACCGACCAAGAAAAATACGAAGATGCTATGAACCAGTATGAATACCAAAAATATTCATATGACCAAGCAATTCAAGACATCAACTCAAAAATTGAAATTATCCAAGCACAAGATAAAAACCTTGAATTAAGATTAAAACAACTTGATACAGAACAAAAAGCAATTTCAACAGAAATTGACGCAGTATCAAAAGTAATCGAAAAGAATACAGAATCTTCATTCAAAACATTCGGCTAGGAGCGTAGCCGCTCCACCCGCCACATTAGAGTTTGCATAAACTTTAATAGTAAAAACTTCCACCCTCAAAACAATAAAAAAAAGATTTTATATAATTTTCCTTTCCCTTTTTCCTATTGATTTTCCAACGACGAGCAAACGCATCGTCGTTTTTTTTATTGAGAGAAGTACAGTTTCAGATAGAAAATATTATAATAAAATTTTTATGATAACATATAATTATGTCATTTAAAGAACAATATAATAATATTTTAACAGTTGTAAAAAGTGATATTGAGAGAGTTAACAGCGAATTAATTTCATTTATTAATCTTGATGAACCATTAAAATCTAAACTTATTGAGTTTTTAACATCCCCATCAAAAAGAATCAGACCTCTTTTAATGTTCTTATTTCTTAGAGCCAATAATATTGAAATTAATGAAAGGCATTATACACTTGCAACAGCCATTGAACTTGTGCATAATGCATCACTAATTCATGATGATATTATTGATAACAGCAAAGTCAGAAGAACAATAAAAACATTAAACTTTGAATTTGATAACAAATTAGCAGTAATAGCAGGTGACTATTTATTATCTGTCGCATTGCATAAAATAAGTTTGTTAAATTCACCTGAAACTATTGATATGTTTGCAAATACACTATCAATGATGTGTGATGGTGAAACTTTTCAATATTTTAACAAATACAAAATACCAACACTTGAAAATTATATTAAAAAATCCGAGCAAAAAACGGCAAAACTATTCGAAACAGCGTTAAAGAGCAGTTTTTTAATTTCTAATTCCGACATAGCGGACAAGGCAGAAAACTTTGGTAAAAATTTTGGCATAGCTTTTCAAATTCGTGATGACCTAATTAATGCAAAAACATCACAGTCAGATATCTCCGACGGAATTTATACTGCTCCTGTAATATATTCAAACAGTATTGATAACCTATCAAGCGGTATTGAAAAAACTTTTTGTTTATTAAATAATTATATAGATAGAGCCAAACAAAATTTACAAAAAATAGAGGATAATAAATACAAGCAAGCTTTATTAGAGCTTTTGGAAATATACAGTAATGAATAAAATAAAAGAAATTTTGCAATTAATTAAAGATAAATACACAAGTATCAATCCTGCAGTCAGAGAAATTATTGAAACAATTGTTTTTGTAATCGTAATGCTTATAATAATAAGATTTTTTGTAGGTGAAATCAGATGGATTCCGTCAGGCTCTATGCGTCCGACTCTTATAGAAGGCGACAGAATAATTGTAGAAAGATTTTCAAGATTTTATACAACACCCAAACGCGGAGATATAATGGTATTTTATCCTCCGTTTGAAAAACTTGAAAATACTCCTTGGAAAGTTTTTTCAAGGCTAACAGGCTTTTTCTGCAAAGATATTGCTTACATCAAAAGAGTTGTAGGAATGCCAGGTGATAAGGTCGAAATTAAATCCGACGAAACCGGTAAATATACAGTATTCATTAACAATGAACCATATAACGAGCCATATATAAAAAGTCCTTATGATTATCGTCCTTGTGATGCTACAATGTTTTGCGGTCCATACGAAATTCCGGAAAAACATTACCTAATGCTTGGCGATAACAGAGGAAATTCACAAGACGGTAGATATTGGGGGCTGCTGCCGGAAGACAGATTTATAGGCAGAGCAGTATTATTATTCTGGCCGTTTAACAGAGCAAAACTTTTAAACTAAAAAAAAGAAACTGATTAAATCAGTTTCTTTTTTTCTATGCAATTAATTTAAAGCAATAAATGATAAAATTTCATATAATTAGCCATAATTTCAGAACTTGTTGCATTTGCGACATTCGCCTTAACTGTTTGTTCTTTATCTGTTGCAGTAGCTTCTTGAACTTTTTCAGTTTCTTTGTTTTGAGGCTGGTTAACCTGCTGCATTTTCTCTTGCGATTGAAGTTCCGCAACATATTCGGCTACGGCTGCTTTTACTTCTTCAAGTTTTGCTTTATCACCAGCATAAGAGCCTGTTGATTCAATACCGCCTTCTTGAAGCTCTTTCATAA
>JBKUMA010000017.1:0-12860 GCA_046955055.1 Candidatus Gastranaerophilaceae bacterium | reverse complement strand
TACCTAAACTGAATGATTTGGAAAAAGTTACAAAAAGTATCATAAAATAAAGAGGCGGAAATTATGATGCACTGTATAAAAAACTCCTTAAACAAAAGTTGTTTATAGCTTCAGTACCAATGCTTTTCGGAATAGGTGTGATGGGATTTTTTATCGCTGGAACCTCAAATTTGTTTACTAAATACAGATATAATAAAGAAAAGACTTTACAAAACGGCAAAAATTAATTAACATAATTATATGAAATATATTCTTGTTTTGTGTACTATTAATAGTATAGAATCTGCAAAGCGGATTTCTAGAGAGCTTGTGGGTGAAAAGCTTGCGGCTTGCGTGAATATAATTCCCAATTTGACTTCTATATATTCTTGGGAGAATAAAATTGTAGAAGACAGTGAGTTTTTAATGTTAATAAAGACAAAAGAAAGCTTGTTTGAAGAATTAAAATCACGAATTGTACAACTTCATGAATATGATGTACCCGAAATTATATCGTTTGATATAAAAGATGGACTTGACAAATATCTAAACTGGATAAAGCAGGAAACAAAATAAAGTTTATATGTCGGAGTGGTAGGAACCACAGTGGCGTATTAATAAAGAAAAGGATTAGGTATCCTTTTCGCCTGAGTATTCTAGGAACGTGCAAAGCGAAGCGAAGCACATTCACCACATTGGATACATCAGTTAAGTGAAAATTAAATAAAGAGTCTATATGTCGGAGTGGTGAAATGGTAGACACGTACGTTTCAGGTGCGTATGGAGAAATCTGTGAGGGTTCGAATCCCTTCTCCGACATGTTTATATGCATAATAAGAAGACCAAATTAATTTTAATAACAAAAAAATTTGTTTTTGTGTTTTATACTTATATCAAATAATTATATTAGGAAGTATATGAAAATAAGTTTTAAAGTTAATGAATTAAAGTATGCACCACTCGCAAAAGTCGGGGGGGGGGCAAAAATTCAAGGCTTAAATGTCATGGATTCACGTTCACTAATAGATTTTTCTAAATTCTTTCTTATGTATGAAAGAGGGCGTAAAGTTAAGTCTCCTTTTTCTTTGATGATAGTAGATGCAATGTATGCTATATTTACAAATTGCAGACTGAAAATTTTTAAAAATAAAAAAGGTGATATGCTTGCGGGTTACAGCTATATGTTGCGAAAAAATTCAAAAGGCGAAAAAAGCTTATATCTTGACGGTTTGTCTAGAAATTTAGACAATAAAAATTCAAAACATGTAATGACGAATGTTTATGAGGATATTAAATCTGTAGCCCAAAAGAATAATGTTAAGGAAATAACACTATTTAATTATGCGAAGGATAAGAATTTAAGACATAATTATGGAAGACTAGGATTTACTGTCGACGAAAAATGTTTTGTTGAAAAGTTGTATTTAATGCGTGTTAGGACAGAAGAATTTTTGAAAAACAAATATTTTCAAATAAGAAAATATAAAGAAGCTTTGGGTGTAGATAGTATTTTAAGAAAACAACCAGAGCACTGCTCCAAATGAAAAAAACTCCCATAATGGGAGTTAAAAATGCCGATGGCCGGAGTCGAACCGGCACGTGGTTGCCCACACAAGATTTTGAGTCTAGCACGTCTACCAATTTCATCACATCGGCTTATTTATTTGTCATATATAAATAATACCAAAAACATTTCAAATTTCAAATAAAATTTTTACAATATTTTTATTAATTTAATTTTGTTCCATAAGATTAATTTAATCTTTTTTATAACATTTTACAATAAAAAGGTTAAAGAAGAGGACAAGGTTAAATGAAACAATTTTTGTTGTTTTTAATATTATTATGTTTTTCACCAGCAGGAGTTTCTTTCGCTTCTGTAATGGAAGGCGGAGTGAGCAAAACAGGGGCAGGTGCTCAAAATCGTATTATTGATAATCAAACTAGTATGCCGGTGCCAAATGCGAGAGTATCTTTGCCTAAACAAAATTATTCGACTAAAACAGATGCTAACGGTGTTTTCGATTTAAACGCTGATATTAACGGACAAACAATACTATCTGTCGAAAAAGAAGGTTACAGACCATTCTCTCTGACAATAGATGATAAAGTCGCTTCCATACCTATGGTGGTTGCTATTGAAAAAAGTAATGTACAGGATATGGTACTGGCTGCAGAAATGTTCCATTTGGGTGATGATAACTATTCTAATGCTTCGGCTAATTCCGGTGAATTTAGGGGGCGTGCAGTTGGTCCTTTTTATTCAAAAACGTTTAAAATGACAGCAGCAGCCCTGTCTAAAACTAATTATCTGGTAATAGGTTCTATAATAGGTATTGATACTCTTATGGCAAAAAAATTAGGACAAAATAAAGTTGTTAATTCCTATGCTTCACCGCCGGAAGTTTATTTTAACGGAAGCAAAATTGCGGAAATCCAACTTAATGGCGATGGACAAAGAATTAAACTTCCAACCAATTTAATAAGACCGGATAGAGATAATGAAATCACTATTAAGACCGGAAAAAATTTGATGCAGACTGCATATGTTGATTACGATGATATTGAGTTGATGAATATATCTATTCAGTCAGAATAAATATTCCAAATAAAATAAAAAAGACCTGGCATCAGGTCTAAAAGGGAAAAGGGAAAGGAAATAATTTTTTTAACAAAAAGTCTATTCAATAGTGATTGAAAGCACCACTTTTGATATTTTTAATTGAACACAACTGTTTTAACTTGTTTGAAGTTACTACGTTTCTTATCCAAACGTTTTGAAAGTTGATTCTGTATTTTTTTCAATAACTTTTTGTACCGCGTCCATTTCAGTAGAAATAGCTTTTTGTTCTGTATCTAATTGTTTTAATCTTAATTCTAAGTTTTTGTCTTCTGATTGAATAATTTCAATTTTAGCATTAATTTCTTGAATAGATTGATCGTATTGATACTTGTTGTATTCGTATTGGTTCATAGCGTCATCATATTTAGCTTGATCCGTAATAGTGTTAGTCGTTAACGCATAAGTCACTTCATCAGGATCGCCAGGGTTAAGAGTAATGCTAATTAATCTACCAGTAGCGTCTTGTTCTAATCTAGCATTAACTCCTTTAATTTCTTCAGTTTTTTGAGCAGAGCCTACAGTGTAAGCTGGAATGTTGCTTTGAGAAGCCCCATTGTCAGAATAAACTGCTTTTTCTAAATCAGCTTTTTTGTAGAAGTATGGAGACCAAGCCCCAGTAGATTTGTTTTGAACATATCTAACTACCCAGTCAGAATCATCACCATATTGGTTGTCAAGAATTTTAATATATTCTTCTTCTTCTTTTTTTAAATTATCAATTTGATCATCAGAAAGCGTTTTTAAATATTCATCATTTTTTCTATCATCTTCGGTAATAGTCCCAAGTGGTCTAAGTTTTTTAGAGCCAATGAAGTAGTTAAAATCTTCAGTACCTTGTACTTTTTCTCTTGTTACAATAGAAGAGCCAGCAGAAACCGCTGCGAAATCGTCAGTCCAGCTAGAAGTATAGCTCACAATGTAAGAACCATCCGCTTGAGCAATTAAAGAAGTAATAGAGTTGCTTAAAGAGCCGTCATCAAAAGTGTAAACTGTTTTTGTGTAATCAGCAACAGACGGCGGAGTAGGAACAGTCATGCCTAACAACTGATTGTAGTAGTTAGCAGATTGGTTAGACAATGTTGTTCTTTGTTGGTTAACTTGTTGTCCTTCATATTCAACGTTTGTCTTTCTTGCTGTCAAGCCCAAGAAGCGAGCTTGAGATGCTGCCATTCCCATGACTTTTTTCCTTTCTTGTGGTTCCCTTATGATTATAATTACGGCAAGTGTGTTTAAAATCTTTAATTATTTATTTCTTTTTCGTTACATTTTGTAATAAAAATCTTGAAAATCGAATAATATCAATAAAAAAACTCCAGATTATTTAAACCTGGAGTTTTCTTTTATTTAATATTGAACCGTTTATTTAATGTTTGAGAAAGTCCAAGCATCAAATGTAGGTGTTTCTGAAATTTTCATTTCTTTTTTGTCAGAACCAGTGCTTGAATCATCGTGAGCAATAGGTTTGTATAATCTGTTATAGTATTCTACAACCATCCTGTCAGAATTGAAGTAAGCTTCTGATGTTCTGATAGCCTGTCTCATTAAACGTGCCCATTCTGTTTTATTTTCATAGTATGTAGGAATGATTTCGTTTTCAATGATATTCATAACACATTCGTGGTCTTTCCAGTGTCTTTCTTCCCATGGCATTTCATCATCTAAACCAGGATATTCAACCGTATAGCCGTTAATTCCATTGAATGTACCTTCAACAGTCCAGCCGTCATAGATAGATAAGTGTAAAGCACCGTTAGCGTTAGCTGACATACCAGAAGTACCTGATGCTTCAAATGGTCTTAGAGGTGTATTTAACCAGATATCAGAACCGCGTTTTAGTCTGCCTGATAATTCAAGTTCATAACCAGGAAGAACAACAACATTTTTCAAGCTGTGTGAACGGTTAAGAAGTTTGTTAAACATTTCTTTACCCATAACATCATCCGGGTGGAATTTACCAGCAAATATGATTTGAATTTTGTTAGCATCCAACAATTTGTTGATTCTATCTTTATCCATTAATATTAACCAAGCACGTTTATAATCAGCAAATCTTCTTGCCCAAGTGATAGTTAATACATCTGGATCAAATCTTTTACCAGCAACGTTTGCAACGTATTCAAATAATTCAGCTTTCATTTCACGTTTAACTTTTAACAAGTCTTCAGGAGTTTGAGCTTCTTTAATACGTTTATCCTGCCAGTAATGTAGGTTAACAGCGTTAGTGATAGCTCTGATAGGGCATCTGCCTTCAACCCATTCCCACATTTTATTAGCAACTAAACCGTGTAATTGAGATACAGCATTAGCAATTCTTGACATTCTTAAAGCAGCAACTGTTAGAGAGAAGTTTTCTCCGCCTAATTGAACTGCAGTTTCTCTTGAACATCCTGCGAAGAATCCGCCTTCAAGCAATGTATCAACCCAGTGAACTTCGTTACCTGCAGCAACAGGAGTGTGAGTTGTAAATACAGTTTGCTTTTTAACAGCTTCCAAGTCACCGTTATTTTGTCTTAATAATTCAAATGCAGCAGGAAGTGCGTGACCTTCGTTCATGTGGATAACATCAAATTTGTAACCAACTTGTTGAAGAATTCTTACACCTGCAACACCAAGAACTGTTTCTTGAGCAATTCTTATTTTTTCATTACCGTCATATAGTTTGTGTGAAATGCTCTTAGCCCAGTCACTGTTACCTTCAATATCAGTTGTTAATAGATATACCGGACAAGCACCGAATAAATCAGGGTCTACGTAATAAGCTTTTACTTTAACTTTTTCACCGAAAATTTCAACTTCAGTTGAAACATTTAAATCTTTTAAAAAGTCATAATACTTTCTGATGTAAGCAACTTCAACTTGACCGTCTTGTGCAATTCGTTGATCATAATAACCGTATGACCATAGCATAGTTACACCAACCATAGGCATTTGCAAATAACCTGCAGACAACATGTGTGAACCTGCTAAAAATCCTAAACCGCCTGAATAAGTTTTCAAAGACTGATCCATTGCGATTTCCATTGAGAAATATGCTACATTTGGTAATGACATATTAACCTTCCTCTTCTTATACTATGTACACTATATTTAACTTGACCCTTAGTTTGGGGACTATAACAGCATACCACAAAAAATTTGCTGTCAATTATTATGTATGTGCATTATATATCTAATCCTTGAGAATTAGTTATATATAGCTATTTTCTCACTTTAAAAAAGTTTACATAATAGCCAAGTTACTAACAAATTAATTTATTTTTATACCTTTTTCAAATATTAATTACTAATTTAGGACGAAAAATTATGCATGTTTCAAAAATAAATTATCAAATTTATTACTATAAAAACACTAACAAGGTTGATTCAGGTTCAAAAAATGAAGTAAATATGCAGGGAAATATATTCAAAAAAACTCGAAATTCTTTCAGTTTAAAGAAGTTATTTAAAAAGTTGTTCTCTAAAACAAAGGATTCAATTCAAGATACAGTTGAAATAAGTAAGCCGAAAATTAGAAAAAAATACAAGAAAAGAACAACTGTACAAAGTCTGGAATCTGATGCTGCAAAAGTTGAAATTAAAAGAGCACAAGATCCAATAGAAACTATGGTAAAGAATGTATTTTTAAATGGCATTCAAATCGATAAAGTATATGAAAGTTATTTGCCCTCTGTATATACTCGTACAAAATATGAAAATTCTTTACCAATAAGCAAAAGAGGTGATATGTTTGCTCCTAAAGGTGTAATTATGAAGTTTAAAAGCGGATATTCAAAGAACTTTAGAAAAACTCAAAATGGTTCTATAACCCTTGATTACAACAAAAATAATAATCCTGCCGGCAAGGTTAAATCTTTAAATAATAAAATTAATAACAGAGAAATTGAAGTTGAAGTATATAGAGATATAAATCTTGGCAATTTTGAACGAAGGATTACAAGAAAGATAAATTCTCAAATAAAGTCAGATATCTACTGTAACCATGGGTTACCTGAATTAATGATAATATATGAAAAGCCTGGTAATTTTGATGGCAAACGCTGCGTTTATAAATTTTACAATAATTCAGAAAGAGTAAGTATAAAAAAACTTGAAGGTAATGATATATCAGGAAGTGGAATTTTTTCATATGAGAGGGTGCTTAATAATTCTCAAGCATTTCCTGATGAAGTTTTAGAGATAGTTAGAAGAAATTTATACCAAAAATCAAATGATAATTTGGTTAAAAATTTATCTAATCTATCTTAATTGTAAAAATTTATGAATTTTATCCGTTTATTTTATCTAATATTTTTTCCAAAGCTATTTTAACGTGTGCATAGTTTAATCCGCCTTGCATATAAGCAACATAAGGTGCACGCATAGGGCCGTCAGCAGATAATTCAATTGTTGAACCTTCAATAAATGTTCCACCTGCCATAATTACCTGATCTTCATAGCCAGGAATATATTCAGGAATAGGTGTTACATATCCGTTTACGGGTGATAATGACTGAATAGTTCTACAGAACTGTTCTAATGGTTCCGGTTTGCCGAAAATTATGTTCTGGATTATATCAGTTCTTTTTTCATTATATTTGGGAGCTGTATCAAATCCAATGTCTTCAAAAATCTTTGCGGCCAAAACTGCACCCTTAACAGCGTCAGACACAACAGAAGGTGCCATAAACAGCCCTTGGAAAATTAATCTGTGCTGATTAAACATCGCACCGCCTTCACTTCCTATTCCAGGTGCTGTTAATCTGTTTGCAGATTTGTCTACATATTTTGCTTTACCTGCTATATATCCGCCCGCTTCTACAATACCACCGCCGGGATTTTTGATTAAAGAACCTGCAATTAAGTCAGCACCGACTTCTATAGGCTCTCTGTCTTCCACAAATTCACCGTAGCAATTGTCCACAAAACATATACAATTAGGATTTTGTTTTTTTACTATTTTTATAATTTTCTCTATCGTATCAATTGTCAAAGACTTTCTTGTTGAATATCCTTTTGAACGCTGGATTAAAACCATTGTTACACTGTCATCAATAGTTTTTTCAAGTTTGTCATAATCTATTTCATCATTTTTTAGTGGAATTTCATCATACACTACTCCATGTGCTATTAAAGAATCTTCTTTAGTCTCGTCATCTCCTGCAGTACCTATAACTTCCTGCATAGTGTCATAAGGAGCACCGGCAACTGAAATAAGTTTATTACCTGGACGTAAATTCCCAAAAAGGCAGCAGGCAAGTGTGTGTGTACCAGATGCAAAATGTATTCTTGCGATAGCTTTTTCTGCTTTAAATGTTTGAGCAAATACTTTATCAAGAACTTCTCTGCCCAAATCATCATGCCCGTATCCTGAAACAGTGTAAAAATGTTCAGGAGCAACTTTATTATCAACAAAAGCTTCTAAAACTTTTCTTTGGTTATAATCTCTAATCTCGTTAATTATTTCAAATTCTTTTTCTAAACTTTTTTCTGCTGCTTTTATTGTCTCTATGCTATTCATATCAGGCTCCATTAATCTCATATTGTCTTTATAATATTGCAAGCAAAACTAATCGTCAAATCGGTTTAGATAGATGTATGGGGGTAAACACTCTTAAATAGTTTTATAATTTCATATTATGAAAAGAGTTTTATTGTTTTTATTATTAATGATTGCAATTCCGGCATTTGCCGACAATTATTCTTTGCATAAAAATGGAGAAGTTTCGCCTGATATGTTAGACGGCTCTGATGAAAGAATTCTTTTTATATTAGATTTTTCAAACAGTATGACTGAATACCTCGACGGTGAAAGAAAAGTCGATTTAATGATGTCTACAATAAAATCTATTTTGCCAAATATAAATAAAAATACATCAGTTGGAATGAGAGTATATGGGCATAGAATGGGTTTTACGCCGTATGAGGCCTGTCACGCTTCGTCATTAATTTCTCCTATAGCAATAAATAACACAGCATCAATTCTTGGTTCCCTTTCGTCTGTAAAACCTCGCGGTATGACTCCTATTACTTATTCATTAAAGCAGGCATTGAAATACGATTTCATGGGGTATGCAGGGAAGAAACATATTATATTGTTGACAGATGGTGGAGAGAATTGTGATGAAAGCCCTTGTTCTTTTGTTATGGAGCTTATAAAGGTTCGAAAAGACGTAAAAATTGATGTTATCGCCTTTAATATAAATGATGAAGATGATTTGGAACAGCTTGAATGCACATCTCTTGTCACAAGCGGTAAGTTCTACTCAGCAAACACAGCTGCAGAACTTGCAAGGAGTTTGAATAACAGTTTAAACATGAAAAAAGAGGTTCAGGCAAGAATTGTACCGAATTATTGATTAATATACTAATGACAACCTGCATCTTCTTTGTCTATTTTGCCGTCATAATTGTTATCAATTCCATCAGAACAAGACCCTATTGAATATTTGCCTTCGGCTCTTACGCCATGTTTTAAATATCGTTCAGGAATTTTTTGCCATATATATTCGAAGTATCCTTTGTAATATTTTGCAAGACGTGTATTTTCTATTATCAATACATTTTCATCATTTTTTACTTCACCGGCATATGAAAAATTCATAGAACCTATAACAAGATATTTATCATCAATTATCAATGTTTTAGAATGCATTTTACCAGCATAATTTTCTACTTTTAACAAAATGCCATTCTCTCGTAAACGTTTTATGCGTTTGTTGTTGCTGCTTGAATAAGTTGCATCGGTAATTATTTTTATATTAACTCCTCTTTTCTTTGCAGAAATTAATGAATCAATCAGTGTATTATGTGTAATTAGAAAAGCTGGTATGTAAATATAATTTTTTGAATTTTGTATTAAAGGTATAAGGCTATTCGTTGTTATTAAATCTTGTGGAGAGAAAAGAGCAGTTACTTTACTGTCACCGATAATATAGTTTTTGTGTTGAATTTTAGACTTATTCTTATGGAATTTCCCTGATAACATTTGCTCAAATTCCTGTGAATATTCACTGGCAATCTCTTTTGAATTAATTAAAACCATATTATTAGCATTAAAGCCTGAAATGCCTGTTCTACTAAAATTCATTGATCCTGTAATGACCCGTTGGTTATCAATAATTATAAATTTATTGTGCATAAGCATTCCAGAATTACGTTTGCTATCTGTTAAATCACCTTTTGAAAAGTCTGCAATTTTAATAAGGTTTGCAGTTTCAGGATAAATTTTATCTCCTGACATTTGATCAAAGACCACTCTTAAGGTTACTCCGCGTCTTTTAGCATTTAATAGGGCGTTTTCAAGAGCAGGAATGCTGTCCCAGCCGTAGGCTGCAATATCAATTCTTGATTTTGAAGAATTAATCTGGTTTAATATTTCTTTGCAGGCAAGATTATCACAATTGTTATCAGGCTTAAGTTTTGTCGTAAAATCTGTTAAAAATAGTTTTAGACTGCCATCTGATATAAGCAAAGGATATGCAGGTATCTTGTTTTCCTTAATTAATTTTTTAGTCTTTTTGTCTATATGACAAAATTTACACGGAGAAACACCGTGAGGAAGCTGTTGAACAAAAATGACAATAGCATCGTGAGCAGCAAGACCGTATTTGCAATCAAGTTTATGATATTTATTGCTTTTATGATTTAGAATTACGAGTTTAAAGGTCTTAGCTTTATTTAAATTTTCATTGAACTTTTGATTATTGGCAGGTTTCCCATCTGATATGCCAAAGCCTGCATTTTTGAGTAAATCAGAATAGTTTTGTTTATTGACGTAAACTTGTGCATATCTGCAATTTTGGTCTTTTTTACCGTTAAATTTTATTTTAACTTTTTGGTTAAAAAGAGTTTTATCGGCGAATTCGTCAGCAAGGTATCCAAGTGCAACCGAGTCTTTTGGAGATATATTGAGACTCTCTGCAATTTTTTCGTTTGAATATGAGAGATTTGAAGTAAAGCTTTGCGTATCTGCAATACAAATATTCTCACCTTCATCAAACACTTTGTTGTTATTTAAGTCAACCTGAATTATAACAGGTGTTATGACATTTAAAACTTCTTTTTCAAGATTTCTGTAATACTCAAATCCGGTAAAGATTACAAATAAAAATAATATAAGTATTATTGCCCAAAATCTTTTCATCAGTTATTATTTTTGCACAAATTGTTTTTTATAATTTGTGATTTCAAATCCTAATCTTTTAATCTTATCTTCCAACTCTTTGTTCTGAGTAATTTTAAATTCCTTGTAATGTTGATTGTTTGTAGGTCTTGCGTAGTTGCAAGGATGAATTAATGCTTCAACAACAGCATCTTCTTCGATAGCTTTAAGCCCGTATTCTAGAGTCATATCGTCCATTATTCCGGTGTAGCCTATACCTATAAGATAATCATTTGTAGACAAATTCATTTCTTTTAATAGTTTTTTATTATTTTTTGTAAAAGCCTCTAAAAGTATTATTTTAATAATATTAACAGGATATTTAAAATTAATGTGTTTTTTAATGCTAGGTACGAAATACATTTCCTCAGACTGAGTTCTGACTTGAGGTATATTATATTCTTTTGCAAGTTTAGCAGTAATTTTAAATAAATTCGGAATAGCATGAGTATGAACATGAGAATCTATATGATCTACTTTTGTGTAATTCATAACTGTTTCAATTTGAGTTCTAAATTCATATTCTACTTGCTGTAAAAACTCGTGATTGTTGGACTTTAACAATAGCTGTAGAAATCCGTTATTAAATTTTCCTTTTTTATTTGTTAATAGAGGTGCTTTGGTTAAAGACCTGCCTTCAATAATATTTAAGTGAACGCCTATTCCCAAATTAGGGCATTCCGGTAAGATTTCATTTACAGCAGCATTAAAAGCTTTGCCGTTAGCACAAATACTCGCACTTGTTAAAAAGCCGTTGTTATAACCGTCTAACACTGCTCTGTTAAAAGCTTTAGACATACCGAAGTCATCTGCATTGAGAATAAATCTTTTTTCATTCATTAAAAAATTCCTTGCCTATTTTTTATATATATTATAATATAAAGAGGCTGGTTTTGGCAAATTATTATTACATTGAAAGAAGAGAATAATGGATAAACCTACTTTAGCTATTGTTATACCTTGTTATAACGAAGAATTATGTGTTAAAACTACTATTGAAAAATTAATTAATCTGCTTGATGACTTAATAAAGAAAGATAAAATTAAGTCTGATAGTTATTTGTATCTTGTAGATGACGGGTCAAAAGATATGACCTGGAGTTTTATTGAAGAAATGCATGATTCTGACAAACGTATAAAAGGTCTGAAGTTTATCAGAAATTTTGGCAATCAAAAAGCATTAATTGCCGGTCTTGAAGGTGTAAGAAGAATTGGCTGTGACTGTGCTGTTTCAATTGATGCTGATTTGCAGCAAGATGAACTGGCTATTGAAAGTTTTGTTAATGAATATATGAAAGGTGCTGACATTGTCTCCGGAATCAGAAATGACAGAAAAACTGATTCATTTTTCAAAAAATTTACAGCACAATGTTTTTATAAGACAATGAATATTCTTGGAGCAAAAATCCCGCCAAATCATTCTGATTACAGGCTGGTAAGTAAAAAAGCTTTAGACATTCTTGAACAATACGGTGAAAAGTATTTATTCTTAAGAGGATTTTTCAATGAGGTAGGTTTGAAAACATCATACGTACATTTCAATGTTAAACCTCGTATGGCAGGTGAGTCTAAGTTTAATTTTGTAAGTTTAATGGGGTTGGCACTCAATGGTATAACCTCATATAGCGTTGTTCCGCTTCGTTTTGTAACAGTTTTAGGCTTTTTTATGGCTCTTTTCGGATTTCTGGTGGGGCTGGAAACTGTTTATGAAAAAATATTTTTGCATAATTCTCCAAACGGATGGGCAACTTCAATAATTCTTTTATGTATTTTTGGCGGTATACAGTTATTCTGTCTTGGAATTATTGGAGAATACGTTGGTCAGGTGTTCAGAGAAGTTAAAGCCAGACCGAGATATATTAAAGATATTGAACTAAAATAACAAATATAAAAAGCCGTGCCTCTGTCTATCGAATTCGTCAAATAATATCTTTAAACATATTGTCTCTTTTTAAAAATATAACACCCGCAAGGATTGTTTTAGTGCTGCTATGTTTCCATCCTGACACGGTTCAACAGCTTACGCCGCTATATCCTTAAACGTCAACAACAATATATTTATCAACATTATCTGCCGAACCCTCACAACAGGCTCTGCACCCCGCATAAGCTTCGGGT
>JBKUMA010000016.1:0-12981 GCA_046955055.1 Candidatus Gastranaerophilaceae bacterium | reverse complement strand
ATTATTGTTTTGCAAACTTAATGGGGTAATGAAAATTGAAGAAGATTTTTTTGTTTTTTGGAATTTTAGTAAGTTTATTAGTGTCAAATTGCGGGTTGGTTTATGCATTTGATATAGTGCCGCAGTTTGTAAGTATGGTTCAGACTAATACTGTGGGAATTTATAAGGCTCCTAATTCTATTAAGCTTTATCTTGAACCTGATGAAACGTCTAAACTTATTGATGTAATTACTTGGAGCAAAGATGGAATTGATCCAAATACAATAAATGCTCAGGATTTATTTGTGGTTTATCTTCCGGAGGAAAATAAAGGCTTTTTAGCTGTTGCACAGGAAAATGAAGATTGGATTCAGGTAATATACAACAATTCTACGGGTGATATGGCGTGGGTTAAGAAAGATGTTTCTGAAAATTATATGAGTTGGGAAAACTTTTTCGATTTGTACGGAAAAAAATACGGGTTGAAAATTTTGAACGGAACAAATAATGACGAAAAAACTATATATGCACAAGCTGATGAGTATTCTAAAGTTGTCGGTAAAGTTTATAAACTTCAAAAAATTAATCTTCATGGAATTAAGGGCAACTGGGCTTCGGTTACAGTTACCGATATAAATAATGTTTCAAAGACTGGTTATGTGAAATGGCGTTCAGAAAGGGGTATAAAATACTTTTTCCCTGATATACCTTAGTTTTTACTTTGACAGCTTTCCTGGAAAGTGCTATATTTATTATAGAGGTAGGTATTATGAAAAAGTTATTACTTGTTTTTGGAATATTAGTTGCTTTTGTATCTGTATTTTGTCAAGAGGTGTTTGCTGCCGATATATTGCCGAGATATGTAAGCACTAAATATACCAATACTCTTGGACTTTATCAGGCACCAAAGAACGTTGTTTTATATCAAGAACCCGATGAAAAATCTCCTCTTGTTATGAGTATAAAATGGTCTTGTGTTGATATTTTTCCGGAAGGTGTAAAATTTGAAGATATGTTTGTTGTGTTTATACCTTCAAAGGAATTAGGGCTTATGGCTGTTACCGATGAGACTGAAGATTGGGTTCAGGTTATGTATAACAATTCAACAGGCGACAAAGGCTGGATGAAAAAAGATGATCCATATAAATTTATGACATGGATAAATTTTTATAATATGTACGGAAGAAAATACGGGCTTAAGATGCTTAAAGGTACGCCGGATAATATAAAAGACTTGCATGTATCTACTGATGATAAATCACAAACAACCGGTACTTTGAATATGCCTCAAAAGATAAATTTGAATGTTATAAAGGGCAACTGGGCACTTGTAAGTGTATTTGATTTGGATAGAGTTCCGAAAACAGGTTATATCAGATGGCGTGGCGATAACGGCACAAAATATTTTTTCCCTGATATGAAGTAATTTTTTTAAAAATTAAAATTAAACATTTCTTGAAGTGACAACCCTAGTGCATTTGCTATAGCCTCGACAGTGTCGACTGTAGGTGATTGTTCGCCTCTTTCTATTAAACCTATTGTATTTTTGTTTAAATATGCACGTTCGGCAAGTTCTTCTTGTGATATGCCGAGTTTAATGCGTTCAAGCTTTATTTTCATACCTATTTTATTGTTTTTATTAACAGTTTTTCTAGTCATATTAATAATTATAATAGGTGCTTGACAAAATAATGTCTATACATTATTATAGTTCTATAAACCAGAAAAGTAGGTTATTATGTTAGAAAAAATTGATAAATTAGAATGTGATTTTTGTGAAATGTTGAATTTGATTATGGCACTTGATAATGCGTTGGGTTTTGCAGAAGATGAGGTTAGTAGTTTCGGGCATTTATACACTCTCAGCAATCTGATTGTAAAAAAGGCAGAAGATAATTTTGAATTAATCACAAATTTGAGCTGTCAAATGACTGCTTTACATTCCGAAAAAAACTATCGACAATGAGTTTTGTTTGTTATAGCATTATTTTAAATGCAGAAATATAAATGAAAAAGGAGAATTATTATGCAAGTTATATTAAGAAAAGATGTTCAAAATCTAGGCGAAGCAGGCGACATCGTTAACGTTAAAGACGGTTACGCAAGAAACTTCTTGCTTCCTCAAGCTGCTGCTGAAATAGCTACTGACGGTGCTTTGAAGAATAGAGAAAAGAATTTAGCAAGAATTAAAGCTAAACAAGAAAAACTTCACGCTGAAGCTTTAGAATTAGCTAAGAAAATCGAAGAATTAGGAAGCCTTGAATTGTCTGCTAAAGCAGGTGAATCAGGTAAATTGTTCGGTACTATTACTACTAAAAAATTAACTGAAGAACTTCAAGCTAAATCAGGTATTGAAGTTGATAGAAAAAATGTTTCTCTTAATGCTCCTATCAACAAAGTTGGCGAATACAAAATGCTTATCAAATTAACTTCTAAAGTTAAAGCTGAATTAGCTGTTGTAGTTTCTGCTTCTGAAGTTGTTAAAGAAGCTATTGAAGAAGAAGTTGAAGCTGTAGAAGAAAACGCATAAGGAAATAAGGCTTGACAGGCAGTTCTGAATTAAAACTTGAATGTTTAGCTATCGGTTCTTTACCGCATAACAATTTAGAAAATGCTATGAGTCTTGTGAAAAAATGCTTTGCTAATGTGCCATTTTGGCCGCAGCTTACAAAGATTAACAAAAACGAAGACATGATTATCCAATTTTTGGAAAATATGCCTTCGTTTTTTATTGACAACGATAAATGTTATTTAGAAACCGAAAGTGATAAATTCTTTGAGGATATAGAGCAGTTCTATTCTGATTATGAGGAGATTATCGGACAGAATTACTCATCACTTGAAAAATACGCCGTAACTGATAACTGTTCTTCATCTTTTAAAGAGTTTATAAAAATTGTAGAGCAAACTAAGCCTGCTTATGCAAAAGGACAGATTGTAGGTCCTTTTACACTTGCAACAACTCTTGTTGACAAGCAGGGTAGGTGTGCAATTTATGATGAAACACTTAGAGAAATAATTGTCAAAACACTTACGCTAAAAGCTTTGTGGCAAATTCAAGAAATTAAAAAGGCTAATTTTAATACAAAACCTATTATTTTTATTGATGAGCCTTCTATTTCACAGCTTGGAACTTCTGCTTTTATTACTATATCTCAAAATGAGGTATTGGATATACTTAAGGAAATTGCTGGTATAATTAAAGCCGGCGGGGCTTTGTGTGCAATCCACTGCTGCGGTAAATGCGATTGGAATGTGCCGATTAAGGCAGGTGTTGATATTATTAATCTTGACGCTTATTCTTATGCTCAGAATTTAAGTCTGTTTAAGAATGATTTAGAGAAATTCCTTTTAAACGGCGGTAAGATTGCATGGGGAGTTATTCCTACTCTGGATAAGGATGCGTTAGAAAATGCTGATTTAAATTCAATGATTAAAGTTTTTCAAAACGGTGTAAAGTATTTGACTAACAAAGGAATTAATGAGAAACTTATTATAGATAATTCTATAATTACACCTTCTTGCGGTGCAGGAGGACTGAGTATTAATCTGGCTGAAAAAGCTATGAATTTGACAAAACAATTATCAGACAGTTTGAAAGAAAGGTATCAAATTTGACGGTAAAATTAGCGGTTACAGGTAAAAGCGGCAGCGGTAAAACTACGATAACAAAAGCTTTTTTAAGAATTTTTCAAGAATATTTTCCTGAAAAATCTATATTGCTTTTTGATAATGATTTGGCATCAGAATTGGGACACAGTTTTGGACTTGATATAAGAAATACTATTTACGGTATAAGAAGCGGAAAACATGAGTACAAGACAGGAATTCCTGAAGGAATGTCTAAACAGGAATTTGTTGAGTGGGCAATGGAAGATATAGTTGTTCAGATTGACGATAATGTTGATATTGTTGTTTCCTGGTTTGTTGGGTCTAAAGATTGCAGATGCCCTATTACGGGACAAATTAATGATGCTGTATTAAAGCTTATTGACAGATACGATATTGTGATTTTTGACTGCGAATTTGATTTGAAATATTTGAATCAACTTGTAGACACTGATATTGACACTACTATTATTATTGCAAATCCTACTGATGAAAGTGCACATCTTGCAAAGCGTATTGAGGAATTTAGTTCAAAATATGCAGCAGGAGGACAGCTTGGTGTAGTTATAAATAAAGTTGCAGGGAATGATTTGACTTCTGTGTATGAATTGTTGAAAAAATATGACTTGGATGTTCTTGGAGTTATCCCATTTGATGATTGTTTAAAAGAAAATTCTATAGCACGTGATTCTGCTGCTGTTCAAGACGCTATCAAACAATTTTATTTTAGGCTTAATCTACCTCAGGCAAGAGAGCAGGTGTAATTATGACTGTAATATTGGATGGAAAAGCATTGAGGGATAAGCTTCTTGCTCAGTTAAAGTTAAAGGTTGACAGTTTTGAAAATAAGCCAACTCTTGTTGTTATTCTTGTAGGGGATAATCCTGCAAGTAAAATTTATGTTAATAACAAGAAAAAAACTGCTGAAAAATTAGGCATTATATCTGAAGTTATTAACTACCCTGAAAATATTTCAGAGGATGTTTTGCTCGATAAAATTAACGATTTGAATAATGATGATGATGTAACAGCAATACTTGTTCAATTACCTTTGCCAAAGCATATTGATAAATTTAAAGTAGTTGATGCAATTAGTCCGAAAAAAGATGTTGATGGTTTTACGCCTGAAAACTTTGGTAAACTTTTTGCAGGTGAAGAACCTTATGTTTATCCTTGTACGCCTAAGGGGATTTTGCTTTTACTTGACGAATACAAAATAGATCTTGATGGCAAGCATGTTGTTATTGTCGGCCGTTCAAATATTGTCGGAAAACCTCTTTCACAAATGATGTTAAGGCGTAATGCAACGGTTACGGTTTGTCACAGTCATACTAAAAACCTTTCTGATATAACAAAAACTGCTGACATTTTAGTCTCAGCAGTAGGGGAAAAAATTATAGAAGAAAATATGTTAAAATCAGATTGTGTAGTGGTTGATGTTGGTATTTTTAAAGATGAAAATGGAAAAACAAGGGGAGATGTAGATTTTGAGAAAGTTTCGCCTTTGACATCTTTCATTTCACCTGTTCCAGGCGGAGTTGGACCAATGACAATAGCGTCATTAATGCTAAACACCGTAGAACTTTTTGAAAAGACTTTGTAGTTAACTGGTTGCTCGCGATTAACCGGGGTTGTTACGTCTTGTACTTTTACAAGCCGTTTCGTCCTCAGTTCGTAATGCACTAGCCGCCGATTAAGTTCAAGCTGCAAGAAGTCTTAATGTTGCTGTTAACAAGGTTTTTCATACTTGATATTTCGTTATCAAGTGCACTGATTTGTGAATCCAGTGAATCTTGTCTTGTTTCTAAGTAAGCTTCCTGTCTTTGTAAGTTTTTGTAAAATGCATCATCTTCAATATCAACATCGTCGTTTTCATGTTGTTCATTAAAGTTAGCTTCATAGAAACCAATTTGTTTTGTAAGACTGTTAACTCTGCTCATAATTAATGTTTGTTCAAATTGAAGTTGGCTCTTTTGCAGTGTGAATAAATTCTTTTGTGCGTCAATAGCTAAAAAAGTCATCTCATCTCTCCTTATTTTGTTATTTGCTCTCTTGAATATATAAAGTATTTTCAAAACTTCTGATTTCGCATGTCATATTTTTCGTTACATTTGTTAATAATTTCTTATCTTGCAATGATATGAAATATAAGTTATAATTAAATAATACATAGAAAGGAGTACTTATGAGTATATTTGTCGGGGGGGGGGCACCGAATTAAGGCTCCTAAAAGGATTTACACTTGCAGAGGTTTTAATCACTCTCGGTATTATTGGAGTAGTTGCAGCTCTGACTCTTCCTGTATTGATAGCAAATTATCAAAAAAATGTGTTGAAGGGACAGTTTAAAAAAACATATTCTGTACTATCACAATCTTTAAATAATGTAATGTCTGAATATGGCAGCGTTCCTGAATGTTATTATAATCTTTCATCAAGCGGGACAATAACAGGTTCAGCAGTGGTTGTTGAATGCAAAATCGCAAGAGATATTATTCTAAATAATATTAATGTAATTAAAATCTGTGAAAATCAATCATACGCAAATGGCTGCATCCCAAAGTACAATGGTTTTGATGATATTAAAAAAGAAAATAATCCTGATATGTCTGATGATGAGATAGAGGCAAGTATGAATGGAATTGTAGGTTTCAGCAGAAATCATATTTTAAATATTAATCCGTCATATGTTCTTGCTGATGGGACAATAATTGTATCGTATGTAGAAACCTTTCCTTTACTTTTTGCTGTTGATATAAATGGTAAAAAAGACCCGAACAAGTGGGGATATGATTTATTTGCATTTAAAACTGTACAAGATGTTAATAAAGCTTATTTGGTAGGACCAACAAATTATCCTGTCGAAAGAGGCGGTATGACAACTAAAGAAATGCTTGAAGAAATGAATAAATAAAAAAGACGGTTGAATAACCGTCTTTTTGTATATTTTGATAAGTATCGAAACGCAGCTTTTTAACGTTTTGAGAATTGGAAACGTTTTCTAGCACGTTTACGACCGTATTTTTTACGTTCTTTAACACGTGGGTCACGAGTTAAAAGACCTTCCAAACGTAATACGTTTTTGTATTCTTCAGAAACTTTAACCAAAGCTCTTGAAATACCATGTCTGATAGCTCCGCATTGTGCAACAACACCGCCGCCTACAGCTTTTACTCTTACGTCATATTTTTCTTGGTTATCTGTTAATACTAAAGGTCTGTATACTAACATTTCGATTGCAGGTCTGTTACCGATATAATCTTTTAATTTTTTACCGTTAACAAAAATTCTGCCTTTACCTTTAACAAGTTTTACAACTGCGATAGAGGTTTTTCTTCTGCCTGTAGCCATAATTTCTTTATCAGCCATTATTTAGCCTCCTTTTCCAACGCAATAGGTTTTTGTGCTGCATGAGGATGTTCAGAACCTACATATACTTTAAGTTTAGTTAATTGTTCTGCACCTAAAGTGTTGTGAGGTAACATACCTTTTACAGCTTTTTCAATTATTAATCTTGCATCTTTTTCACGTAATTCTTTTACGCTTGCTGATTTTAATCCACCTGGGTATCCTGTGTGGTGGTAATAAATTTTATCAGTTTCTTTGTTGCCTGTTACACGTACCTTTTCAGAGTTGATAACGATTACGAAATCGCCTGTATCAACGTGAGGAGTGTATTCAGGTTTGTTTTTGCCTCTTAAAATGTTAGCAATTCTTGCAGCTAATCTTCCAAGAACTTCGTTCTCTGCATCGATTAGATACCATTTTCTTTCTACTTCAAGAGGTTTTGCTGAATAAGTTTTCATGCTTTGTCTCCATTTTATTTTAGTTATATTTTACTTCTAATAATGTTAATCCATAAGGACTAACGGTTTTTCCAGCCTTGCGGCGGTCTTTGGCTTCAAGAACATTTTTCATATGTTCTGGTGCCAGGTTATGTCCTTCTATTTCCAGAAGGGTGCCGACTATGGTTCTTACCATATTATAAAGAAATCTATTCCCTATAATATCAATAATTACCTTATCGCCGAATTTTTGACATTCGGCTTTTTCTATAAAACAGACTTTGCTCGGGTTAAGGGTTCCGGAACTTTTGAAACTTGAAAAGTCATGTTCGCCAAGTAAATAATTAAGTGACTTTTGCATTCTTTCCATATCAATATCGAATTTAATTCTCATTAAGTCGCCGTCAAATGCATTTTTATATTTTCTGTTGATAAAAATATACTGGTAATGCCTTTTGATTGCAGACTTTTGAGCATGAAATCTTTCATCGACTTGTTTCAGATTAGAAACTGATATTTCATCAGGTAATATTTCATTCAGAGAGTAGATAAACTTTGAAGCAACAATATGTTTATCTGTATCAAAATGAACTATTTGTCCTTTTGAATTAACGCCTCTATCTGTTCGTCCGGAAAAGACTGTTTTTATCGGTCTAATATTTTCTGCGGTTTTACCGCATATCAATGTTCGAAGTGCTTTTTCAAGTTCACCCTGGATTGTCGGAGTTTCGATTTCTTTGCCGTTTTCAAACTGAATTTGACTGCCTGCAAAGTTTTTACCGACATAATGAACCTGAATGGCGTATCTCATTGGTTTACACCAATTGGATTAATGCCATTTCAGAAGCGTCGCCGCGTCTTGGAGGTAATCTGAATATTCTTGTGTATCCGCCTTGACGGTCAGAATATTTTTTACCGATGATTACGAATAATTTTCTTAAAACTGTTTCTGAAGCTAATTTTTTGTCAGCTGCTGGAGTTTCGAAAATTTCGCCGGTTGCTAAATCAATATATTTACCAGTTTCTTTATCGTAAATATATTTAGCTGCTTGACGACGAGCGTGTAAGTCGCCTCTTTTTGCAAGGGTGATAATTTCTTCTGCATATGGTTTCAATGCTTTTGCACGAGCCATTGTAGTTTTGATTTCACCGTGTACAAAAAGTTCAGTAGCTAAAGCACGCAACAAAGCTTCTCTTTGGTCTTGTGCCTTACCTAATGTATGTTTTTTAGTTTGGTGTCTCATTTGTCTTATCCTTTATTTTCTTTAGTAATTGTTGTTTTAATATAATATCTTGGATTAATGACGGTTCATAACTTTTCATTTCGTTCCGCCGGGTTCGCTAACACTCACGCGGCACTCTTGTCAAAATCCGTTTATCCTATTTCTTCTTCTACTTCAGGGTTTGGAGCAAGGTCTAAACCGAAGTGGTGAAGTCTTTCGATAACTTCATCTGATGATTTTTTACCGAAGTTTTTAATATTTAATAAATCATGTTCTGATTTTTTCAATAATTCTGCCATAGAATTGATGCTTGCACGTTTTAAGCAGTTGTAAGCTCTTACAGATAATTCTAATTCTTCAATTGTCATTGTTGGAACGTTAGAATCGTCTTCAACTTCTTCTTCTACACATACAGATGGTGCAATTACCGGTTGACCTGTGATTGCTGAAATCTGCATAAAGTGTTCGATAAGTAAGTTTGAAGCTTGGCTTAAAGCTGTTGTTACATCAATAGATCCGTTTGACCAGATTTCTAAAGTCAATTTATCAAAGTCGATAGAATCGCCTACACGAGTACTTTCTACTGTATAGCTAACGCGTTTGATAGGCATAAATGTTGCATCGATAGGTAATACATCGATAGAAACACCTTTAGAATCTCTAGGTACATCGTTTGCGACATATCCTTTACCTGATTCAACAATAATATCAGCGTGGAAGCTGCCGCCGTCTGCTACTGTACAGATTAACCAGTCAGGGTTAACAACTTTTACACCTGCAGGAAGCTGGATATCACTTGCTAATACCGGTCCTGGACGATCAACATCTATTCTTAAATGTTGAGCTTCCTTAGAATCAGTTTTTACAACAAGTCCTTTTAGGTTTAACATTACGTCAATAACATCTTCCAATACACCCGGAATAGCTGTGTATTCGTGAGTGATACCTTCAATTCTTGCTGAAGTTACTGCTGTACCTTCCAAGCTTGAAAGCAATACACGTCTTAAAGAGTTCCCGATTGTTGTACCGAAGCCTTTTTCTAGCGGCTCGATAACAAATTTACCGTATTGTGAACCATCTGAGCTTGTTGTTGTATTAACACATTTAATTTTTAATTCCATTTTTTAATCTCCTAGTTTATATTAACTATTTTGGATTTCTCCGTTTAACTCGCGGTCTTGCTCGTTCGCGTTTAACGGGTCTAGTCTTTGCTTGTGCTCGTTTGCTCTGCAAAGCCGTCGCCCTCAGCTCACTCACGCTATTTAGAATAGTATTCGATTACGAGTTGTTCTTTGATTTCTGGATCTAATTCTTCTCTTTCAGGAATTCTATCGAAAGTGATTTTGAATGCTTCCTTATCAATTGTCATCCAAGCAGGAGCACAAGCCATATCAATTAAGCTTGCTACATTTTTCAAGTAGTCTGAGCTTTTTGATTTTACTGTAATAACATCGCCTGCTTTAACAAGGAATGAAGGAATGTCTACTTTTTGACCGTTTACAAGAACGTGACCGTGGTTAACGATTTGTCTTGTTTGTTTACGTGTAATACCGAAGCCGGCTCTGAATAATACGTTATCCAATCTTGATTCAAGAAGTTGTAATAGGATTGTACCTGTTACGCCTTTTCTTCTTGCTGCTTCGTTATAGTATTTAGCAAATTGTTTTTCGCTTACTAAATATGTAAATCTGATTTTTTGTTTTTCTGCTAAGTGAATAGCATATTCAGAAAGTTTTTTTCTGGCAGCACCATGCTGCCCAGAAGCTGTTTGTCTCATAGATGATGTTAATTTTCTGTTTGACAAATCTTGAACTTTTTTATTTCTAAATAATTTATTTGTTGGTCCTGTATATCTTGCCATTGTTTTAATTTTCTCCTTTAATTCTTGTGATAGGGCGTCTATGGTTTGCTTTTTTGGCTTTTAAGCAAGCCCCTATCGATTTACTTTTAGAGTCTTGGGATTGTTCGGTTGTCTCATTTTAGCTTCGCTAACTCTGCCGAAAATCCGTTACACTCTACGTTTTTTAGGCGGACGGCATCCGTTGTGAGGGATTGGAGTCACGTCTTTGATTAATGTAATTTCTAAACCTGCAGCTTGAATTGCTCTTATTGCAGTTTCTCTACCTGAACCAGGTCCTTTGATATGTACTTCAACTTTTTTCATACCTTGGTCGATTGATTTTTTAGCTACCATTTCAGCTGCTGATTGAGCTGCAAACGGAGTACCTTTTCTTGCTCCTTTGAATCCTGAAGCACCTGCTGTTGCCCAAGCAATAGCATTACCTTGAGTATCAGTAGAAGTAACAATTGTATTGTTGAAGGTTGATTGTATGTGTACAACACCTTGCAATACATTCTTCTTTTCTTTTTTCTTAGTTTTTTGTGGTCTTGCCATTTTATTATTCCTTTTCTTCTTTACTTTTTTAAGAATTCAGTGCTTTTAATTATGTTCAGCACCGGTTTTATTTTTAATCAACTATGCTGTTTTCTTTTTAGTAATTGCTAAGCCTTTTTTGCCGCGTCTTGTTCTTGCATTTGTTTTTGTTCTTTGTCCTCTGCAAGGCAAGTTGCGTTTGTGTCTCATACCTCTGTAAGAACCGATTTCTTGAAGACGTTTAATATTCATTGTTACTTCACGGCGAAGGTCACCTTCGATATGGTAGTTAGATAATTCGTTTCTTAATAATTTGATGTCTTCATCTGTTAAATCATCTGTTCTTAAATCCGGTGATATTTTTGTAGCTTCAAGGATTTTTTTGCTTCTTGCAGGTCCAATCCCGTAGATATATGTTAGAGCTACTTCAATTCTTTTGTTACGAGGTAAATCTACCCCTGATAGTCTTGCCATTTATAATTTTCTCCTTTTCTTGTTGTTAGATTTTTTTTGCCAGGAGGGATAAATACTTCCTCCCCAACCACTGATTGCCCGTGATTTCGGCTGTTTTGTTTAAATTATCGGGTTACCCAAAAATTAGCCCTGTCTTTGTTTGTGTTTAGGGTTTTCACATATTACGGCAATTCTGCCTTTTCTTTTAATAACCTTGCACTTTTCGCAAATAGGTTTTACTGATGATCTTACTTTCATTTTGTTTTCCTTTATATATTTGTTTGTACGTGAGATTTTTGTTTTTGTCTGTATCAACTATTTAAGTCTGAATGTAATACGACCTTTTGTTAAATCATACGGTGTCATTTCTACTTTAACTTTATCACCCGGTAAAATTCTGATGAAATTTTTTCTGATTTTACCTGATATGTGAGCCAGAATTTCATGTCCGTTTTCTAGTTTTACGCGGAACATTGCATTCGGCATTGATTCAATAATTGTACCTTCGATTTCTATAACGTCTTTTGACATAGTTTCCTCTTTTTTTCGGCTAAATTTTGTGCATATTGCAGCACTATATTTTAATCATACTTGCAAAATATTTCATTGCAAGCAATTTGGAGTATTTAATACACCAAATATTGTACTTAAAATGTGGTTGTTTTTCTAAAAAGGGCACACAAACAATATTTACTTGATTGTTGTAAATGAGTATTTATTGCAACTTTTCAGTCAAATGTAAATTTTTCTTAATAATTTTAATTATTTAATTTTTATAAAAACAAACTGATTATTGAATCATTTGCTTCCACATTTCAAGTGAAGTAATTCCACCCTTTTCATAATCATATATTCCGCAACCTGTAGGGTATAATTTATAATTATTTCCGTCTTTGACAAAACTTATTTTGAATAAGTCGTAACCCCACTTATTAGGACCTTTTTGACCGTTTATATCTATCATCATTGGTACTGGAGGAATAGATGCGTTGGATGCAATGATTATTGAACCGTCATTTAAGACATACACAAGATTTCTATTAAGCAAACTGCTTTTTGTAACATTATTGCAATTTGTTTGTATAGATTCTTTTTCTTCATCTGTAGCATCAGGGTTGCTGTCAGTTAAAAGTGTATCCATGCCTTTGTACTGATTATTTAATAAGCAGCCGTTTTCAACACCTTTAGTTTCACATATTTTTGCAATTATTAAATTCTTTTCAAGAGCTTTTTTAAATTCATTTTTGCATTCAGCTGTGCTATATAAGCCGTATGAATCAGATTTGGATATGTCTACGTGGTAACAGTCAGTTGTCCCACCTACATCGTATACGGTTTTTTCATATGCTTGGCTAAGAGTCGAATATAATTTTTTATATTGTTGCTTTAATACCATCCTTTGATAGTTTGCCACCAAAGCTGGCATTGTCATTGCCGCAACTATACCAATAATGCCAAGAGTAATTAAAACCTCAGCCAATGTAAAACCTGGGTTTGTAATTTGATAATTTTTAATTAAAAGCTTAGCCCCTAATACCTTTATGCAGCGTTTCTCGGGG
>JBKUMA010000015.1:0-13022 GCA_046955055.1 Candidatus Gastranaerophilaceae bacterium | reverse complement strand
GATGTAATACCCCATATCACTATTATAACAGTTTTTATATATTTTACAATGGGTTGAAAAACCTTGCAGGAGCTTTAAATTTTCGCCCCCCCCCCAGCATAGCTGCTGGACCCGGTATATTGTGCCGGTATTGCATTATAGCAAAGATGCTCGTTATTTTGGTTTTGCATAAACTTTACGGCTTTTGTTATTAATGATTTTTTCATAAAAATTGCTCCTTTAGAATAATTGTAACATTTTTTTTGTTATTTTTCAACTATTTTTTGAATTTTTTCAATAAAAAAAAAGACCTGAATAACAATTCAAGTCTTTTTTACATTTGAAAACAATTCAATTATTTTGCAGATTTTGCTGCTTCAAATACAACTGAAAAAGCTTCTGGATCTCTAACAGCCATATCAGCAAGCATTTTTCTGTTAACAACGATATTAGCTTTTTTACAAGCATTAACAAATCTTGAATAGCTCATACCGCGTTCTCTAACAGCTGCATTAATTCTAACAATCCAAAGACGTCTCATATTACGTTTTGTAGTACGTCTGTCTCTGTATGCATATTTCAAAGCTTTCATTACTGCAATATTAGCAACTTTAAAAATTCTGCTTCTTGCACCAATAAAGCCTTTAGCAAGTTTTAATATTTTTTTATGTCTTTTACGACTTACATTACCACGTTTTACTCTCATTTTTCCTCCTATCTAGAATACTTCTTGTACGGTAACTCTTTTGAAATCAATTTGAAATGTGAATCAGAAATTGAAATCATTTTGAAAATACGGCGTTTTCTAGAACCGGATTTGTGTTGAAGTAAGTGGCCAATACCTGCTTGTCTTCTCATGATTTTGCCTGTTGCAGAAACTTTATAACGTTTTGCAGCAGATCTGTGTGTCTTCATTTTTGGCATTTTGTTCTCCTTCTGCGTTATTAACGCACTTAGTAGTCACTTAAAAAAGTTTCAGGCATACCAAAGCCATAAAACTTTCGCATTACAATTATATTATGCAAAAATTTCATTTGCAAGCACAATTACAATTTGTAAACTAAAAAACTTAGAATGAGAGCTTTAATCCTGAATAAACTTCATTCAATTTAATATATTCTGATAATATTATTTTAGAATTTAAGTCACAGCAATGGCACGGATAAAAATGTTTAATATTTAAACTTCTTAAATATATGCCGAGTTCTCTAATTTTGTATTCAGTTTTGTCAACAAGGTGAAGTCCGCCGATGAAAGCAAAAATTCTTTCTTCTTTTGTAAGTCTTTTTGCATGTTCAATAATATTAGCAACCCCTGCATGTGAACAGCCTGCAATAATTACCAAACCTTCAGCGGCTCTGTAAACAAGTGCTGTATCATCTTTATATTTATAATCTATATCATGATTTACAGGAATTTCGCCTAGAAATAGGAGTTTTGGAGAAAGCCATTTTGCTTCTCTTGAATAATCTATTTCAAAAATATCTGAAATATCACTTTCTTCTCCCGGGAAACCAACATTTTTAGATTTCTTATCGAGTTTTACTTCAAATACTTCCGGATGAGCAATAATATTCTTAAGATTAAGACTAATACCAGCTCTTAACATTTTTTTATATAAATCCTGTAATCGCAAAAGACCCGCTGTATGATCAATATGACCATGAGATAGCACAATATCGGTTACATCGCTTAAATCCAACCCGAGTTTGTAAGCATTCTTAATAAATGCGTCGCTGTATCCGCAGTCAAAAAGCAGCTTTTGATAGTTATTTTCAAGCAGAAAAGACAATCCCGGCTCTGCGAGCAGGTAATAGTCCGTTTTACAATTATTGTCTACTAGTACTGTTAGTTCCATTAATTCCTCAGTTTACTTTTTTATTATAACAATTTTTTTTAACAATTGCAATCATTAATTTAAAATTTTGTTAAATCTGAAACAGAAGTTTCAAGAATTTCAGCAAGTTCAATTAATGTATCAAGAGAAGGCTTAGAAAAAGCAACTTCGATTTTGCCGATAAAGTTGAGGCTTAACCCCATCTTATCAGCTAACTGTTGCTGCGTATATCCAAGTGATTTACGACGCTCCTTGATATTTTGTCCTAATTGTTTATAAAAATTCATACGTACAGTGTATACGTAAATTTTTATTAATTATACGTACTATTAGTACGTAAAACATGGTATAATAATTTATATTATACTCATAATTCTATCAATATTTGGGAGGGGCAATATGAAAAGAACAGGATTTACACTTGCCGAAACTATTATAACACTAGGAATAGTTAGCATTGTTGCTGCACTCACAATACCACAATTAATAAATAAATTTAAAAATAAGCAATACGAAACTGCATTTAAACTCACAGATTGATGATTGTAATATTTATTATTTGAAGGGCGGAAGCTCAACAGGCGGGTTAACCTTCCGCGAAAACCAATTTATTTTATTTTTCGATACTGATGGAGCAGCCAAAGGACCAAATAGACTTGGTTATGATATATGGATATACGAATACCCCAAAATGGCGGGATGCTGAACCCTGGTGCACTTCAGAAAATCCTGACTGGATGAATGGTGCTGTCTGCTACTATTACGCTATAAGAAATGAAAATGCCAATGACAAAACCAAAGACTATTTCAAAAGCCTTAAATGAGCGTAACAGTATTTATTAATAGAACCTTTGAACAACCGGCAGGTTAACACCACAGCAAAAAGAACGCTCTGTAAGTCTTACACCAAGACATCCCTGTTTTCTTTTAAACTGCATTCTGTATATTTTTTTCACAACTTCATCAACTATAGCTCTGTTGTACTTTTCACAAATCTCTTCTACAGGTCTACATTGTTCAAGATACATTTCTATAATATCATCCAATATTTCATATGCAGGAAGTCTGTCTTGATCTTTTTGTCCAGGATGAAGCTCTGCAGATGGAGCTTTATCAATAATTTCCTGAGGAATAATTTCTCCGTCTTTGTTAATATAATTTGACAGTTTATAAACATTTGTTTTAGTTAAATCACAAATAAGATTTAGCCCTCCTGCCAGGTCACCATATAGAGTCCCAAATCCCATGGCACTTTCTGACTTGTTTCCTGTTGAAAGAAGAAGACAATTATCACGATTTGAGAAATACATTAAAATCAAAGCTCTCAACCTTGCCTGAAGATTTTCTTCAGCAAGAGTGGTCTTATTTTCATCTTCAGGAGAAACATGTGCTATTTTATCCATGAAGTTTTTAAATAAAGGAGTTATAGGATGTTTTTCCGTTCTCATACCTAAATTTTCAGCAAGCTTTAAACTGTCAGTAACACTACCCTCTGATGAGAACATACTCGGCATTAAGACCCCGAATACATTTTCAGCACCTAAGGCTTTAACAGCAATCGCCGCAGTCAAAGCACTGTCAATACCGCCGGAAAGTCCAAGAATAACTCTTTTAAACCCTGTATTTTCGCAATATTCTTTCAATGCAAAACTTGTTATCTCTAGTATTTGCTTTTCAACCGGTTCTTCATTGAATTCTGATATACTGCCAAAATCAACAATGTTTATTTCAGTTTCGCACAACGGCATTTGAAGTACCAATTCATTTTCTTTATTTTTGGCAAAACTTCCGCCTGCATATATATTGCAGTCAGACATACCTACCGCATTAACATAAACAAAATCATTTTTTGAATTAATACTTTCAATAAATTCTTTATATGAATTCATTGTATAATATCTGTTTTTGGCAAGGACAAACAAATCACATATTACGTCATCCCTGTATGTATCAGACACAAAGATTTTTTTATTGCATACATCAAAAAAGCCATCTTCTGAAAGCATTATTTCTCCGTCTTTAATCAAGACTTCGCCTACTAAAACAGCTTTAGAAAAATTTTTTTCTGCAATTTTTTCATATAATTCATCCTGCTTTTTACAACATAATTCATCCAGAACCAAATCTTTTGCACCAGTATCCGTTAAATCATATTCAGGAAATATAATCAAATCACAATCAATTTTATCTATATTTTCAACAATGCTTTTATAATTAAATTCAAAATCAGCAGTTTTAAATCTTGTCTGTGCCAACGCTATTCTCATAAATGTCTCCTTTAGCACGCTTCCGTTTAATGGAAGAGGGCTTATTTTCTTCATTCAAGTTTCAAATAATTTACTTTTTCCCAGCTTAAATCCAAATATTTTACCTTTGAATCTACAAGCTTAACCTGCGGCAAAATAGAAGGAATTCTTTCAATACGTTTAAATAAAGTTTCATCAATTCTGCCAAGTCTTATGTTTACTGTTTTTATTTTCACATAAACATCATTCGGGTTTCTAAAATCTATATATTCAACGGGCTCCTTAGAATATGTTTCAACAAACTTAGCTATTTTTTGAATTTGTTGAATTTTTTTCAAATCCCATTTTCTATAATCATCGCCTTTATTACCGTAAGAAAGTACAAGTATAGTTTTGTAATCCTTACTTAAAGGCATATACTCTCTACCGATAAGTTTTCCGTCAGTTGTAAAAAATGCAACAGGAGAAACCTTTACATCCGGAGATATAGTAATAACCGGAACTCTTTCTCTGATTATAATCTGTACCCTTGCTGGAAACGCATATCTTCTTATATAAACATTTTCAACAGGAGGTAACTTCATCAATTCTTTTTTAATTGAATTTGTTCGTGCAAGATATATAGGAACATCAGGCACATTACTGTTTTTCAATAATGCAAGTATCTTGTGTGATGGTATAATTTTGTTATTAATAATTTCAACAGAATTTCCGCCCACATAATTAAATGCATTCTTATCCATATACCAGCCTTGACAATTAGCAAGATAAACAAGAGCAAATAACATAAACAGAGTTAAGAAAAATCTTACAAAGCCTCTGAAACGTTCCTGCTTCATTCTGCCTTTACGAATAAGTCTTTCTCTCTGTTTCTTTTTTACAAAATGACGTCCGTCAATTTGGTTTTCTGCTTGCTCTTTCTCGTATTCAGTCATCTATTTGTTTAATCCTGCACTATTTAAAATTAACAACACCAATTCATCATAACTAATATCCATTGCCTTAGCCTGAGCCGGCAAATCACTTATTACGGTCATACCCGGACTTGTATTAATTTCAAGAAGATAAGGTATATTATCTTTCATCATAAAATCTATTCTTGAAACACTTCTGCAGCCTGCTGTTTCAAATGCTTTAACCGCAATATCCTTAACATGTTTTGTTACCTCTGGTAAAAGATTAGCAGGACAAATGAATTCAGACATGCCTTGAGTATACTTAGCCTCAAAATCATACCATTCTGTCTTAGGTCTGATTTCAAGAATTTCTGTAGCAAAAGGCTCCCCGTTACATTCAAGAACTCCAACAGTCACAAAAAATCCGTCTATAAATTCTTCTATAAGAACATCATCATTGTACTTAACCGCTAATTCATAAGCAGAAATTAAATCCTCAGGTTTATCAACTTTTGTCATACCAAAACTTGAGCCTTCACAAACAGGCTTTGTAAATAAAGGATATTTTAAACCTTTAGTTTTTTCCAAGACATCTTCGCCTTTTCTTACAAATGCAGACTTAGCCATAGGAATATCAGGACATGTAGAAAGAATTCTCTTTGTGAATTCTTTGTTCATACACAATGAACTGGACATTACACCGCAGCCTGTGTAAGGAATTTGCAAAATTTCCAATATACCCTGAATGCAGCCGTCTTCACCGTATTTTCCGTGAAGTGCGTTGAACGCATAATCGTAGTTACCTTCCTTAAGTTTTAAAGCAACATCTTTATCTACAACAAGCATCTCTGCATTTTTAAATCCAAGCCTTTGAAGAGCATCAAAACATCCTTTGCCTGAACGCATAGAAACTTCTGCTTCAGTAGACAGACCTCCGCAAAGAACTGCTATTTTGGCATCTTTATTTACTTTCGATATAATATTTTGCATATCTCAACCTCTCTCAAATTATTTTCACCCAGAAATCTGACTTCCGGTTCTAATTCTATATTAAACTTTTCTTTCACTCTTGTATACATCTGTAACATAAGTTCTAAAACATCAGTGGACGTGCCCGCTCGATCGTTTACAATAAAGTTTGCATGATTTTCCCAAACCTTTACACCGCCAAAACATAACCCTTTAGCACCGCACTCATCAAGAAGCCTTCCGGCAGAACCACCTATAGGATTTTTAAATATACTGCCTGCATTACCAAGAGTCATCATAGGCTGATGAGATTTACGAAAAGCAAGGTTTTCATCCATTTTAGCCTTAATTTCTTCTTTATTCTTTTTGGCTAAACAGAACTCTGCACCAAGCACAATATAAGGTTTTTCCTGACATATAGACTTTCTGTAATCAAATTTCATCTCATCTTTTGACAGCCTGAAAAATCCTTCATCATGTGAATACAAAGTTACATCGCTAACGACATCAGAAATAGCCTGACCATGAGCAGAAGCATTCATATAAACTTCACCGCCCACCGAACCAGGGAAACCAATCATAAATTCCAGCCCGCTTAACCCCTCATCATAAGCTCTTTGAGAAAGCATAGGTCCCTTAACCCCGCTTCCTGCAATAATTCGGTTTCCGTCAAATGTTATCTGATTCATTTTAGATGTTGAAACAATTACACCGTCATAACCATGTTCAGATACTAAAGTATTTGAAAAGTTCCCAAAAACTACAGCACTTGGTTCACTTTCCATAACTTCAACAAATTCAAGTTCATTTTTCGGGAAATAGATTTTGGCAACATTTCCACCTATTTTAAATGTTGTCATATTTTTGAGATTAAAATTTTCTTTTAACTCAATTTCCAACGTTAATAACCTCGTCCTTTAAACTTAAAAGTTCTTTGCCTAAAGCCGTAATTGTTCCTGCCCCAAGCCCTATAACAACATCGTTTTTCTTCAAAGACGGATAAAGTTTCTTAGCGACTTCATTCATGTTTCCTGAAATATATTCACAAGGTACACTTATTCGTTGTGATAACTCTTCTGTAAACTTCTTAGAATTAATACCGTCAATAGGTGCTTCAGAAGCAGCATAAACATCAGTAACTACAACTCTATCCACACCGCCGAATGAATTTAAAAAGTCATTCCATAAATTTTGGAGCCTTGTATATCTATGCGGCTGGAATACAGCTATAACATTTTTACCTGACATACCTTCTGCTGAAGATAATGTTGCTTTAATTTCAGTCGGATGATGGGCGTAATCATCGTATAGAGTAATACCGTTAAATTCTCCAACCTTCTGAAATCTTCTGCCCATACCCGTGAAAGTTGCAAAATGCTCTTTTACAAGAGAAATATCAACTCCTGCCTGGTGCAGACTTGCAAGCACTGATAAAGCATTATAAACATTATGCTTTCCGCGTAATACAATTTTCAAATCAGTTAAAAATTCACCTTTATAATAAATATCAAATGTTGTATATTCAGGAGAAAAAACAACATTTTTAGCTGTATAATCAGCATCATTAAAGCCGAATGTCATTGTTTTATGCCCGCTCAAACTTTTTGTTGCCTCACAGTCATTATTTACAAGAACAACTGAATCATCAGACATATTAGAGATAAATTTTTCAAAAGTTTCTAAAATTGATTTAAGGCCGTCTTTGTAAAAATCTAAATGGTCTGCTTCTAGATTATTAACTACACAGATATTAGGACAGTATTTAACAATTGTGCCATCGCTTTCATCCAATTCAGCTGCAAAAAATTTACCATCCTGGCAGTGAGCGTTCATACCGATTTCAGGAATTATACCTCCAACAACATATGAAGGTTTTAAGCCCGCTCTTTCAAGCACGTAAGAACAAAGTCCGCTTGTGGTAGTCTTACCGTGTGTACCGGAATATCCCAAAAAGAATTTTCCCCATTTTGATATTTCTGCCAATACATCAGATCTGTGATAAACAGTTAGACCTAATTCTCTTGCTCTAAGCATTTCTGGGTTGTTCTCTTTTATTGCTGTACTTGCAACGACAATTGCATCTGCAGGCACGTTATCGGCATTATGTCCGATATGCACTTGAGCTCCTAATTTTCTCAATTTATCAATATATTTACTATCACATATATCTGAGCCCGCGACTTCACATTCGTTTTCCAACAAATATTTAGCCAGCCCGCTCATACCAACACCGCCAATAGCGATAAAATAATATTTTTGTCTTTTCAAAACTCTATCCCTAACCTATGTATTATAACTCTTTTATTATAATACATAAAAACATATAAGTACTGTTTTTTACTATTTGTAAATATTTTTTAGGATTATAGCACTTTTTATTTTTAGAGAAATTAATAATAATATGAACAGTATTTTAACAAGACCATATAAAATCATTTCTGACGGTGCATATCACTACTGTGCCTCTAATAAAGGGAATTACCTGGGCAGAGTTGCCGTTGCTCCAGAAACGGTTAATGAATTTGTTACCTTTTATCCAGGTAAATCAAATTACAAATCTCTATCAATAGACTTTATTAAGTCTGATATTTCAGGAAAAGGAGTTGGCAAATTCTTGATAGATTTTGTCAAAGACCTTAGTCATAAATTAGGATGCGAAGGAAGGGTCCATGTAATAGCAGGGAATTTCGGACAAAAAACAACCCCGCCTCAAATATTTTTCAGAAAGCAAGGTTTCACTACTGCTAACAAAAAACATTTAGATATAATTGACCAAGCAATAAAAACAGGAAATTATAACTGCAGCTTGGGAAGTACACCTATGTATCTTGAAATTTAAAAGAGCCTTGAATAATCAAGGCTCTTTCAATTATGTTTTTAATTAAGTTATTTAACTACAATATTAACCAGTTTCTTAGGTACCACAATTGTTTTCACAATTGTTTTGCCTTCAGTAAGTTCTTTTATTTTAGGACTGTTAAGAGCCAGCTCTTTTAACTCATCCTGTCCTAAAGCTTCATCAGCTTCAATTTTAACTTTAACTTTACCGTTAATTTGAACAACCAGAGTTATAGAACTTGCCTTAGCCAAGTTTTCATCGTACTCAGGCCAAGCTTCTTCATGAATTGATGTTTCTGCACCAAGTTCATGCCAAGCCTCTTCAGTCAAGTGAACCGCTACAGGTGACATCAATTTTATTAATGAAACAATAGCAAAACTCAAAACATTCTTGTCCTGTTCATTTAATTCTGATTTTTTACCGCACCAGTCATAAATTGCGTTAACAAGTTCTCTGTATTTAGAAATTACAGTATTAAATTGGAAATCGTTTGCAATGTCATTTGATATACCTTTAATCGCCATATGAACAACACGAACTAAATCATCATTTTCTTTTGTTAAAGGAAATTCCAATTTGTAATCCAATTTAATATTATCTGCATTTGAAGCAATTAATCTCCAAACTCTGTTCAAGAACTTATAACAGCCTTCAACACCTGCGTCAGACCAGTCAAAGTCACGTGCTGGAGGTGAATCTGAAAGAATAAATAATCTTGCGGTATCTGCACCGTAGTTTTCAAATATTTCATCAGGATCTACAGTGTTGCCTTTTGACTTAGACATTTTTGAACCGTCTTTTAATACCATACCCTGTGTTAAAAGATTTTTGAAAGGTTCATCAAAATCTAAAAGTCCCAAATCTCTTAAAGCTTTTGTGAAAAATCTTGAATATAACAAGTGTAAAATGGCATGTTCAATACCTCCGACATATTGGTCAACAGGAAGCCATTTATTTACTAGTTCCTTGTCAAACGGCTTATCAGCATTTTTCGCATCTGAGTAACGCAAATAATACCAGCTTGAACAAACAAATGTATCCATTGTATCAGTTTCACGTCTAGCAGGGCCGCCACAGCAAGGACAAGTTGTCTCAACGAACGTTTTGGATGTTAATATAGGTGATTTACCTGTCACAGTAAAATCAACATCTTTTGGCAGCATTACAGGTAATTGATCTTCCGGAACTGTTTGAATTCCGCATTTTTCACAGTAGACTACAGGAATAGGAGCACCCCAGTATCTTTGTCTTGAAACTAACCAATCACGAAGTCTATATTGTGTTTTGAATTCACCAAAGCCTTCATCAACGGCTTTTTGCGTCATAGCTTTTTTAGCATCTTCGTTCTTCATTCCGTTAAATTCTCCGGAGTTAACCATAACACCGGGTTCTGTATAAGCACCATCTTTACAGTCAGAAGGATTTTCAGGATTTTCTATAACAACCTTCATTGGTAAATTATACTTTTTAGCGAAATCAAAATCACGTTCATCGTGAGTTGGAACAGCCATAACCGCACCTGTACCGTACTCTACAAGAGCATAATCTGCAGTCCAAAGAGGGAATTTTTCTCCGGTAAACGGATTTATAGCATGTGTTCCCAATGGAACACCAGTTTTTATACGTTCTGTAGAAAGTCTTTCTATTTCAGTCATTTTACGTGCATTTGCACGATATGCTTCAACAGCTTCTTTGTTCTCTGGTGTAGTCAAAGCCTCAATCTCTTTGTATTCAGGTGCTACAACAAGATAAGTTATACCGTAAGCAGTGTCAGGACGTGTAGTGTAAACAGGCACTTCCATATCTTTTTCTACAACTTTGAATTTTAAAATTGCACCTTGAGATTTACCAATCCAGTTAGCCTGCATTGTTTTAACATTGTCGCCCCAGCCCGGAAGTTTATCTAAATCTTCAAGAAGGACTTCGGCGTAATCAGTAATCTTCAAGAACCATTGAGAAAGATATTTTTTCTCAACAACATTGTCACATCTCCAGCATTTACCATCGATAACCTGTTCGTTCGCAAGAACAGTACCGCATTCTTCACACCAGTTAACAGCTGCTTCTTTTTTATATGCTAAGCCTTTTTTATATAATTGCAAGAAAAGCCATTGAGTCCATTTGTAATAATCAGGTTTACAGGTTGTAACTTCTCTATCCCAATCATAAGACAAACCGAGCATTTTCAATTGTTTAGTCATATAAGCAATATTTTCAACAGTCCATTTTTCAGGATCTGCACCGTGTTTCATCGCTGCATTTTCAGCAGGAAGCCCAAAACTATCCCAACCCATAGGATGAAGTACATTATAACCGTTCATCTTTTTATGGCGTGCTATAACATCCGTAATTGTATAGTTTCTAACGTGTCCCATATGGAGTTTCCCTGACGGGTACGGAAACATTGATAACGCGTAATATTTTGGTTTGTCACTGTCATCATAAGTTTTAAAAGACTTGTTTTCTTCCCAAACTTTTTGCCATTTTTTTTCTATTTCCTGAGGAAAATATGCTTCTTTCATTCTTTTTCTCTCCCTGATTTTCTGTTTTTAAAAAGATTTTATCATGAATAAAAAATAAATTACAGTATATAAAAATTAATATATATAACCTATTACAGTTTTTTTAAGTTTATCGTATAATAAAACCCATGAGAAAAATTTTAACTGTATTGGTTATAGGAACGTTAGCAATTACCGGAATTCAAACACCTGCAAGTGCTAAAAATTTCTTTGCTGAAAAACGTGCCGAAATCCAAAAGATAAGAGAACATAATAACACATTAAAAGATATTCGTGCTGTTATCACGCAGCAAGAAAAGTATTCAAACAATTATAATGTAGAGGGATTATCTTCTTTATATACGCCAGACTTTACAAATTCTGACGGTTTTAATAAAGGAGTATATTTCAAACTTATCAAAGATACCTGGTCAACTTATCCTAACATATCATATTCAACAAGAATTAAAAATATAGATTACTCAGGTAATTATGCCACTGTTGAAGTAAGCGAAAACGCAGTAGCTACCGCTCAAGAAGCTTTAGGGGAAGACATTATCGTAGGAGAATTGTATTCCACTGCAGACTCAATATATTATCTTGAAAAAGTAGGAACAAAATGGTTGATATCATCAGAAAAAATCTTAAAAGAACAATCTTCTTTAAAATACGGTGATGCAAGATATACTAACATTGAACTAAGCAGCCCTGTACAAATAAACGCAGGAGAACATTATACTGTAGGTTTAAAAGTAGATGCACCGGAAGATGCAGTTGTAATAGGTTCAATTAACAAAGAAAATATAACCTATCCTCAAAAAAAAGCTGACGAAGTTTTTAGAAAACTTCCTGACGACAATATTCTCGAAAGAATATTTCTTTCAAATAAGTCAAACGTAAATGAATATGTTGTGGCTTCTGTCGGGATAACAAAATCAGAAATTTATGACAAAACAAAAGTGAGAGTATATATGGGCGGGTTAGCATTTATTATGACAAGAGTAAACGTTATTCCGGCTAACAAATTTATTAACTTAGAGGAAGAAGATGCAAAAGATAAGTAAGTATACATATTTAATTGTTTGTTTCGTTTTTTTCATTTTTTGTAATTTATACCTGTCAAATGAAATGGTCTACCAGCTAACTCATGGATATAAATTTTCAAACAGCTTTATAACATTTAATTATATTAAAAATACAGGTGCTGCATTCAGTATCTTACAAAACTCCAGAGAACTGCTTATTATATTATCTGTCGCAGCTCTTGTATTAATGCTTTTATACGTGATTAAACATATCAAAGCATTATCAATGAAATCGCTATTCTTTATTGCTCTTTTGTCAGCAGGTATAGCCGGTAATCTTCATGAAAGAATAGAATACGGTTATGTAAGAGATTTTTTTCAATTAAACTTTGTAAACTTTCCTGTATTTAACATTTCTGACATCTTTATAAATATTGGTGTTATTGCTTTAATAATAATGATATTAATTAAAAAGACCAAATAATGATAATATACATAGATGAAAGCGATGAGAATAAAAGACTTGACAGTTATTTATCAGAAATAACGCCTGATTTTTCACGCTCTAAGTTACAGAATTTCATTAAAAACGGGAATGTATTTATCAACGGGATTAATAAAAAACCTTCTTACATACTAAAAGAAGGCGACAAAATAGATTTTGAACTTCCGCAAGAACAAGAACTAAAAATCGAACCGCAAAATATACCTTTAGATATTGTATATGAAG
>JBKUMA010000014.1:0-13215 GCA_046955055.1 Candidatus Gastranaerophilaceae bacterium | reverse complement strand
GTTCTCAGCCTCATTCCTTCTATATCAGGTATGGTAAGCAAATCTTCTATCAGTCTTTTCAATCTTTCGGATTGTTCCTTGATTATTCTCAAAGACTTTTGACGCATTTCTTCATCAATTTGAATATCCTGTCTCATAAGGCGGGAAGTATAGCCTTGAATACTTGTCAAAGGTGTTCTAAGTTCGTGGCTGACAGTATCAATCAAGTTAGAACGGAATTCATTTAACTGTTTTAATTCTATGTTATTTTTCTTCAATTGGATATAAGACTTATGAATTTCATGTGCCATCCTATTAAATTCGTATGCAAGAAAAACTATTTCATGCGGAGTAAACGCAGTAGTTAAAAGCCTGATTTGTCTTTCATAATTACCTTTAGAAATTGCAATAATCCCTTTGAAAAGCTGTCTTATATTGATGTACAGATAATAAGTATATAAAGCAACTACAAAAATAATTGTCAAAGTTGCGATAAGACAAGATAAAATTATTTTTAAGCTATTGTCGGTAATAGCTTTTTGTGTAACTTTTTCAGTCGTGTTAACGATAATTGTAATACTTGGATTATCTTTTTTTACGTAAACAAGAGGCTGGTTTTTGACATCACCGAAAATCACAGGTTTGTCACCTTTTAATTTTTTTGGAAGAAGTGAAAGCGTCTTTTTGAAAGCTTCATCTGTATAATTGTGTGCAGCAAGCAAATCACCTTCATTTGTCAGAACATAAATCTGTCTGTTATCAGCACTTAAAGAACGAAACAATTCATCTTTTACAGCATGAATTTTATAAGTTGCAACCAAATATTTTCCGTCTTCCATTTTTATAGGGATTGTTGCATACTTCTCAATTTTATTCCGCACATGAATTTTATTTAATCCATCTTCGTTGTTGACGACCTCAAGCTTTTCGCAATCAGCCAACTTTTCTGCTATAGAATTTAAATATTTTTTTTGCTGTTCAGGCGTTTGGAAGTATTTTAGAGAAAAAGCAACCTGCTGCAGATTACTTGAGATAGTTTTTGAGAAAAAATCGATTTCGTCAGAAACCATGTTTGCAATTAAAACTGCTGATTCTCTCAACTGATATCTCATAGATTGCTGGTTAATATTATTGATAATAAATCCGCTTATTGTCATCGGAATTATAACTGCAAATATGAAAACTACAGCAATTTGTTCAACAATTTTTAGACGTTTAAATTTATAAAATTCCATTAACGACTATCCTTCCGAAAACGGTGTAAGCTTGTACCCAACATTGGTAACAGTATGCAAATATTTAGGATTTTTAGTATCAGGTTCGATTTTATTTCTCAAACCGCCAACATGCACTCTAAGCATTCTAACATCTTCATTGCTGTCGTAGCCCCAGACTTCATCAAGCAAAGTTGCGAGTGTGACAGGGTTATTAAAATGCTGCATAAGGCAGTAAAGTATTTCGAATTCTGTAGGAGTAAGTTTGACCTTTTTGTTTACGATAACACACTCTAAAGTTTCAGGAAAAATTTCAATATCACCCACGTTTAATATTTCATCTGACAAAGCAGTTTTGTCTTCTATATGGTTGCGTCTCAGAAGAACTCTTATTCTAAGCAGCACTTCCTGAATATCAAACGGCTTAACCAGATAATCGTCAGCACCGCAGTCAAACCCTTCAGTTTTATCGTCAATTGTACCTTTGGCCGTAAGCATTAAAACAGGTATTGCAAGTTTAGCCTGACGAATATTTTTACAAACATCAAAACCGTTCATTTTAGGCATCATAACATCAAGCAATATCAAATCATATGCGTTGTTTAAAGCTTTATTCAACCCCTCAAGACCGTCTTTTGCAGTGTCAACAAAATAACCGCTTTCTCTGACATCGAATTCCAATAATTCTCTAATTTCATCGTCATCGTCAACTATCAAAATTCTCTTTTGTAAATCATTCATATAAAATTACCCCTTGATAAATCCTTTTCTTAATATTATAAAAATTATTAGAAATTTTCAATTGTTTATAAAGAATTATATCGAAGTAACATTTGCATAAAGAAAAACTCCCGATTGGTTACGGGAGAAGGAATGAAAGTAAACGGATTTTTAATCCGTTTCTTTTCGTATGAAAAAAATTATTTTACTCGTGCTTCTAAAGCTTTTAATCTTGCTTCAATGCGGCTGTTATTATTTTTTAACTGTCTGTTATCATTTTGTACTTGCTTCAAAATCGCCTTTAATTCTTTATTTTCCTGCTTTAAGAATTTATTGTCATTTTGAATTTGTTTTAAAATATTGAATTGAGCCTTGTAATCAGAAGCAATCACACTAATTTTTGCATCAAGTTCTTTAATAGCATTTACCATAGCAAAAAACATGTCTTCCATACGTATACTCAAATAGCCTTTTGCATCTTTCATTACGGCTTCAGGGAATATTTTTTGTAAATCTTGTGCCATTACACCTACGTGAGGAAGTTTCTTTTTGTCTTCTTTAAACGTATAATTGTAAACTTGCAATTGTTTGATTTTATCAAGACCGAAACCGAATTCACTATTGACATATTTTAAACGTCTGTCAGACAAAACATTAAATATTGCCCAAGATTCAGCACCACAATATCGATAATAAGGATAATCATTATTATCTCCGGAAGTCATTGTTACGGTACACATATCATATACGTAATTTTTATAAAAAACCTCCGGCTGCATAACAAGACGTCCTCTTAAAAGCAAGTTACCATTAATAACAACAGAAGTTGCATTATTAGGTAGTTCGCCATAATTTCTAAAACTTGCCGATTGAGAAGTGTTGTGAACTTCTAATACAGCTGTACCACCGTTATATTTTGATTGTCCTCCGATAAAAACACGTTCAATATCATCATTAGAACCGTATTGAGAAGGGCTTAGAGGACCTGAATGATTACCAATACAAATCTTATTTGTTGCATTCGTTACGTTTTTACATGCCATTGCACCTATAGCAATATTGTTATTACTTGTCGAACTTGGCAATGCACCTACACCGATGGCGATATTATGGTCACCTGTTTTATTATTTCCTAACGTTCCGTATTTTGTGCCTGTACCTGTTCCATCATAAGTATATTCACCGCCTATAGCAATATTTTCACTGCCTGTCGTATTTACATATGCTCCGGAACGTCCTATGACTACATTACTTTGCCCCGTTGTATTGTTAAATAAAGCGGATGTGCCAATTGCAGTATTGTTATAACCGGATGTATTATAATACATAGCGTTGCCGCCAAATGCCACATTATAATTTCCTGTATTTTTGCTGTACATAGAATAGGAACCTACTGAGGTATTATGACTACCAGTAGAACTCGTTAAAGCTTTTGAACCTAAAGCAACATTATGTGCTCCTTCTTTATTACTAAACAATGCTAAATTACCGACAGCGGTATTACAATATCCAGTAGTGTTTGCAAACAATACGTCATTGCCTACACCAGTATTGTCGTCTCCAGTTGTATTGGAATACAAAGCAGAAAATCCGACAGCAACATTATTATTTGTAGATACACTCTTATTTAATGCCGATTCGCCAACTGCAACATTATAACTTCCTGATTCATTAGAAGTTAACGATTGATTACCTATTGCTACATTTCTCGTTCCTGTTTTGTTTGCACGCATTGAATTTGAACCAATAGCTGTGTTCAAACCGCCAGTAGTGGTAAATGCCATTGCCTGTGAACCTATTGCGGTATTACTGCCTGCAGTTGTGTTGTTAAGTAAAGCTCGACTTCCTAAACCTGTATTATCGCTGCCGGTACTATTCTCGGACAATGAAGCAAAACCAACTGCCGTATTCGATTCACTTGTAGTATCTTGCAGTGCCTCATAACCAACAGCTGTATTAAAACTCGAAGTCTCATTTGTTGACAATGCATAACTGCCAAGTGCGGTGTTAAATCGGCCTGTTGTATTTTTATATAATGAACGAGTACCGACTGAAACATTATAATCTCCACTGGTATTCGAATACAATGAATGATAACCTAATGAAGTATTAGCAGTTCCCTGCACAGACCCTGTACCCAATATTATTGTATTATTACCCATATATAATCTGCCTAGTACACTGTCATCACTGCCTTTAAACAATATATGGCTTTGAGTATCTCTAGAAGTTTGGATTGTTAATCTGTTATCAGGATCACCTGCACCGTTTGTTGGACGGTTTTTCTGCCCTATCATGGCACGTTGATCAGTACCTAAGCCAAAATATGCGTCCATCTGGTTATCTGAAAATCGCCATGGACTTGAGATATCTCGCTTTTGACGGGTAGTCATGACAGGTGCAAAAGCCGCCATTACGATACTCATAATTAGCATTACTACCATCATTTCGGCCAATGTAAAGGCCGTGAACTCTTTAATTTTCATCATACTATTTTCATTCCTTATAAATTATATTCTTATTATATAATATTTTTTGCATTTGCACAAGATACTTTTAGTAAAAAAAATTTTATTATAAAATAATCACATGGTAAAAAATGTTTATATTCACATACCTTTTTGCAGGCAAAAGTGTCATTACTGTTCATTTGTGTCTTTTTCAAAACCTGAGTTAATAGACAAATACCTTGCTTCACTTGAACAAGAAATAAAAAACAAATATGAATCTGAGAGTTTAAATACATTATATTTCGGCGGTGGAACTCCATCTCTTTTAAGTATTAAAGATTTTGAAAGACTTCTAAATTTATTCAATACAGACGACAAGACAGAAATAACGTCTGAATTAAATCCTGAACATTTAGATTATGAATATCTTAAAAATTTAAAAGCAATAGGGATTAATAGAATAAGTCTTGGCTGTCAGACATTTGACAGCAATATCTTAAAAATAATAGGCAGAAAGCATTCCCCGAAAGATGTTATAAATTCGGTCAATAATGCACAAAAAGCAGGTTTCAATAACATAAACTTGGATTTTATATATGGATTGCCTAATCAAAATATTGAAAGTTTTGCAAACGATTTAACAAGAGCCTGCAACTTAGGAATTCAGCATATTTCTTTATACGGATTAAAGATTGATGAAGGGTGCCACTTTTATAACAATCCACCTGAAAACATAGCAGACGAGGACATTCAGGCAGAAATGTATTTGAAAGCAATTGAGATTTTAAAATCCAATAATTTTGAACATTATGAAATAAGCAACTTTGCAAAAGAGAATTATCCCTCAAACCATAATTTGAATTATTGGAATAACAATTCCTATTATGGATTCGGAGTCAGTGCACATGGCTATGTTAACGGCGTAAGATACTCAAATAACGATAATTTACAAGATTATATAGAAAATCCTTTTACGCACAAATTTGAACATAAAGTTACAAATCAGGAAAAGTTGGAAGAAGAAATATTTCTTGGATTTAGGAAATTGCAGGGAATAAATATCAATGAAATTAATAAAAAATTCGGCATAAACTTCCTTGAAAAGTACAGTACTATTCTAAAGAAGTATATTGACACTAAGTATCTTATAGAAACTAACACTGGTTTCAAGCTTTCTGACAGTGGAATTCTTATAAGTAACTCGATATTATCAGATTTTATAGAATAAAAAAAGATTTCGCATAAATTATACGAAATCTTTTTTTATATTTATATTTATACTTATTTAGATTCTGTTTTAGCCTTTGACTCAGCTGATTTCTTAAACACTTTTTTATAAGCGTTATTTGCAGACTCTCCAATTGAATAGAAGAAGTTTTTAACTTTTTCCATCTTTTTAAGACTTTGTCCTTCATCAACAGTAATTTTCTTCCATGAAGAGCCTTTTCTGCCCACTGCAATACCCAGACCAATCCAAGCTAATGCTGCAATACCAGCAATTGAGCCCAAAACTTTCAAAGCAGAATGCTTATTTTCTTTTTCGGAGTCTTCAAAAGTATCGGCTTTTGGTGCTTGATGAGCAGGAGCATTAGAAAATCTTCCGGGAGCATTTATTAAATCACTATGAGCAGCTTTGTCGCCTCGAAAATTAATACTTGAAACCGAACTTATCATAAGAAAACCTCCTTTATATGTTTACACACTAAATTTTGCAAAATTTAACACTATAATAAAACCATTAACAAACTTATTTTGTCCCAAAGAACGGAATTTTTCAATATTTGTTACAATTATTTACACAAAAAGTGGAATATTTTTAAACCCCGTGTAATCTATATTATTAGGATAGGAGAAAAAAGCATGGGATTTGAACAAAACACATTAATATACATTGAAGAAAACGACAAAGTAGAAGCAAGTCTTGCAGCAAAAGGGTTTGCTGATGAAGAAGTTAAAAATAGAGCGTATATAAATGCACTTGGTGCTGAATTGGCATTAAAATATCTAACATCTGAAAACATTAGCATAAATAACATACATAACTTGCATTCTGTAAAAAAGATATTAGAAGAAACCGATATTTCAGATATTATGCTTCCAAACATTCATATCGATGTAAGAGTCGTTTTTGATGAAAATTTCATCTTTATTCCTAAATCCCATTTTGAATACAATCTTGTTCCTGACATTTACCTTGTATTTAACTTAGCCGAAGACTTTACACATGTTAAATTCTTAGGATTTTTTGAGCCAAGATTGATAAACAAAAATAATGCTAATGACAAATATTATTTTATTGAAAAAGAAAAACTTAACTCTCCTATCGATCTAAAAAACTTTATACAAAACTTTAACGGCAATACTACTCAAAGCCTGTCCGAAAGCGACCTTGAAAATTCCGAAAGAATTATGATTGCAATGGTCGACAACGACATAACCGAAAGTGATAAAAAATACTTATTACAACAGCTTACAAAATGTGCCGACTTAAGAGATAAGTTTATAGAATTTGAAAACTTTGAACTTCTTTCATACAGTGCTATCAATGATGATAGTATTATCAAAAATCAAATAAAATCCGAACCTGTTGAAGATTTTTCCGATTTAAATACTGTTGACGTAAGTGATTTAACTGATATATCAGATCCGTTTGCTGATGAAATGAAAGAGCCTTCATTAGACGAATTTACACCCGAACCTGAATTGACAGAAAATAACGAGATACAGACAAACAATAACGAAGAAAATATATTAGGCGATATTGCAGCACTAGGAACTGCTGCAGCTTTAGGTGCCGGTGCAGCTATGACGGCAGAAGGAATAACAGGAGCTTTAGACGGAATTGAACTTGCTAAAGACGGACTTGATATACTTGACAAAGGTATTGATTTAGGTCTTGATGCTTTAGATACTTTGACTCCTGATAGCAATATAGAAGCCATTACAAGCGAACCTGAAACTAATTCACTAAAAAATGAAGCTGCTGATTTAGCTTCTGACTTGAATTCTGAAATAGAGCCTTCTATTGACTTAGAACAAGATTTTGAAGGCTTTGGTATAGGCGACACAGAACCTATTGAGAATAATGCTGTAGAATCATTGTCTTTTGATGACATTGATACAACAACACTAGATGATATTCTTCCGTCAGATGAAGAAGTAGTTACTGAAACCTTATCACTTGATAATGTAGACACAACCAATTTAGAAGAGAGCATTGATACTGAAATTAATAACAATATTGAAACAATGTCTTTTGACAATATAGCAGACTTTCCTGAAGAAGTATCTTCAGAAGAAATAGTTAGTGATACAACTTTATCATTTGATGATATCAATCTTGATGAAATTCCACAAACTGAAGTTCCTGTTTCAGAAATCGGCGAAGATAATAAAATATCATTTGACAATATGGATATGGAAACTTCGGAAGAAGAAGATATAAATATTTCAGAAGATAATTTGTTAGATCTTTCAATACCTGAAGAATTAACATCTGATATTGAATCCGATGTTCCACTAATGGAAGAAAACATCGAAATGCCTGAGGATATTCAAGAGGAAAGCAATATTGTTGAAGAAAATTTAATTGAAGAAACAAATGAAATTCCTCAAAACGAAGCACCTCAAGATATTCAAAATGAAATCGGAGAATTAATTCCTGACATTAATACAATTGACGTGGATAACCTTGATGAAATAGGTATTCCTCTTGACAGTGTAAATATCCCGAATGCAGAAGATATTTCGTCTAACAACCTTTTAGATGAAATTGATAACATATTAAATACTTCTGAATTACAAAATCAAGAACCTGAACAGGAAACAGAACCTATTATTGAAGAGCCTGTCAATGAAATCCCGGATACTTCTATTGAAGATATTTTAGGTGAACCTATAAATTCTGTTATTTCAGAAACTGACACTGTTCAAAACGTATCTGATGAAATATTACCTTTTGTTCAAAATGAAGATGATGATGACGAAATTACTTCAATGATAGATGCTTTAGAAACTAAATACATAAACGAAGAGTCCGAAAACACAGTTGAAGCATCATCTGACAATAATAATGAAAAACTTGAAGTTTTGTTTAACGACACAGACAGTTCTGAAGGAGATGATGATGAAATAGCTTCACTGTCTGATATTATTGACAATGCGGTGAATGATGATGAACTTCCTTCAAAAACTCCAGGTGCAGCATTATTTAACAAAAAAGAAAGTGCTCCATTAGATAAAAATAAAAAAATGATAATTGTTGCAGCAGCACTTGTAGCTCTTGTTGCATCAGCTTCTGTATTTACATTCTTGAAATCTAAAAGCGGCAGTGCTGATATAGAAAACTTAGCACAAAATCCTGGAGAAACTGATACTGTTAATCAAAATTTAACACCTTTACCTTCAGAAGAAATAAGTGAAAATACTGACAACTTAATGACCAATACTCCGGACATCAATTCTATTGATAAAAAGAATATCCAAACAAACCAAACATCTAAAGAACTGAAGAATTCAGCACTTTCACAAAAGCCTGTATCATCAGAATCTTACCTGTCTGTACAAAAATTAGTTTGGGATGTGCCCGATTACTTATCATACAGTCCGAAAATGAAAAATTATTTAACAACTGCAGGAAAAAGTATAAAACTTTCCTTATCTGCTGATTTACTACTTGCCACAGAATATGCTTATTCAAACCAAGTTAAGGTGAACCTGAAATTAAGTAACGACGGGACTATACAGAATTCTCAAGTGGTAACAAGCAGCGGTTCTGAACAAATTGATAAAATTGTGTTACAATCTGTTAAAGATACTTTGAATGTAGTGAAACCCCCATCAGGTGAGGTTAAAGGCCCTGATTTCAATTTAAGTCTTATAATATATTTCTAAATATGTTATAATATTGCTGGAACAAGGAAATAGAAAAAAAGTGGACTTAGCACAAGACAAAATAGACTTAATAGAAAAATTAATTAAAAACGACAAAAAATTTGCAAACAACGAAGACTTATACGATGATTTCTTCAACGAAACTTGCAAACGCTCGCTTTTGATTGTAAAAACAGTTACTTCAGATGCTACGCTGGAAGCATATTTAAGAAAAATAGCAACAACATCAATCCTTAACGTCTTGAAAGATTCAGGCAGGTTAAGACGCACAAGAAGCGGATTTACTTCAACCGGTGAATTGCCTCTTGAAACTGTAACTAAGACTGACAACGGTGTAGATTACTCTTCCGCTAAAATCTCTTACAGTTCGGTTAAAATTCAGGAAAGCCCTGAAGATGTCGTTCTAAAAAAAGAAATTTTACAAAAAGTGATTGATATTGTTAATGAAATTGATGAAACAGAACCCGATAAAAAATATTTAAATATCTACAACTTACGTTTTGAGAGCGGAATGACTCAAAAAGAAATTGCCGAAAACTTAGGACTTTCTCAGTCAGAAGTTTCTAAAAGATTATTTAAATTAATGGGCAAAGTTAAACAAGCTTTTAATTAATTCAGGTTAAAGAAATAATGAAATGTCCCGTATGCAAAAAAACAATTCCTGACAATACTTTAAAATGTCCTTATTGCAAAACAAGAACAGGTTTGATTTGCAAAAATTGTAATACGGTTAATTCGGTTTTCGACTTGAAATGCAGGACTTGCGGCAATGAAATTCTAAAAATCTGTCCTAACTGTTCAAGCGTGAACTTTCCTGATTCAAAAAAATGCAGGAAGTGCGGGTATTCTTTTGAAGAAATCCCAAAAGAAATTGAACAGGAAGAAGAAATAAAACTTGAATATCCTGCGAATTTAATTTCTCAAGAAAGTGCAAAAAATGTCCTTATAAAAGGCATTTTATCACGTGACAAAAAAATCATGTCACTAAGCGGTGAAAAAGGAATAGGTAAAACCATAGTCCTTAAATCAGTTATGCAGGCACTTATGGACAAACATTATTCCTGGTTGTATGGGAAATGCACGCCGATTACTCAATTAACCTCAGGCGGTTTAATACAAGATATTTTATTAAACCTTTTCAACCTGCCGAATATATGTATAAATAATATGCAGTTCAAAAAAGAAGCTTCAAAATTTTTCCGGACTGAATTTCCTGACTTGACAAATAATGAAGTATTTGACCTCTTAAACTTTTTATACCCTCACTCAGCAGGAGAATTTGAAGACATAATATATAATAAAAACAAAACGTTTCACTGGTTATATAAAATTTTTGACAAGATTGAACAAAATAATAATTTTGTACTTGTAATTGACAACTTTGATTTTATAGACGGATTTTCATATGAATTTATAAGTAAATTGATAAAACGTCCGAATATCTGGTTCAACTTAAAATTCGTACTTATTTACAATGAATCAAAGCCGGCAAAAGGTTATTTTTATTTTCCACAAAAAGAAAACGAAAATATTTACCTTGATGTTGGCATTGCTCCGCTTGATTATAACCAAATGCAGGATTTCATCGAAAATAAGCAAAAAAATATTGAAGGTTTCCCTGACATATCCAAAGAAGAAAAGGCTCAAATATACAAAATCAGCAATGGTAACCCTTCATATATAAACCATGCATTGTGTCTTAAATTTGACAGTCAGTTGACAGACGAAGAATTTGAATTAAGTACAACTTTCAAAGGACTTCTGGAATTAAGACTGGGGCTTTTGGCACATATAAATCCATCTGCTTACGACGTACTTTTGGGAGCCGCAATCTTAGGTGACAAAATTAATCTTAATCTGGTTAAAGAAATCTTTGAACTTGATGATGTAAAATTTGAAGGCATAATTACATATTTATATAAAATGGATTTCATTACTCCTATGAATGAAATTTTCTATGAATTCAGCAGTCTTTTATTATGGGAAACAATTTTAAGCAACTCTAAAAATGATCCTAATTACTATAAAATTAATAAAAGAATATTAACGTCGCTTTCGGCATTTACACTTAATTCAATTGCAATTATAGGTATTATAGCAAACAACATAAAAGAAACCCAGTTAGCCCTGAATATTTGGACTGCAAATACAAGGCTTGCTGCATTTGTTGGAGATACAAACCTTTATGCTGTTTCGCAAAAACAATGTCTTGCATTGATTAACGAAATGGACGACAGTGAAACTTTAAAAATCAGATTTAATATATCAGAACGCTTAGGCAAACTACTTGCAAACGCAAATCCGGATGAAGCAATGGAATATCTTCCTGATGCTATTTCCAATGCTCAGGGAATAGGTGACACACCTAAAGAAATAGAACTGTTATCTTATCTTTCTTCCTGCTGCAGACAAACCGGAAACTACTTTGGCGAAGTAGAATGTGTCGATAAAGTTCTGGACAAAGCTAATCCTGAAAACAAATTGGAAATAGCTCTTTTAAAATGTACCAAATTAGGTGCACTTTTAAACATAGGTAATTGCGGACAGGTTATTAACATGATTGATAATGAAATTATGCCTGTACTTGATGAGTTTTTCCTGAAGAATAAGAATAAAAAAGAAATTTCTATTCCTTTTGTTTATGAAAACTGGTTAAAGGCATATTTAATGCTTGCGAATGCCCTTATTATGCAGGGGAATGACCGCTCTTACGAAATCCTTACAATTCTGTTCGACATAATTGAACAAAACAATATTAAAGACGAATTGTTTATTTGCAAATGCAAACTTGCTCTTGCCTTTGCAAATACAATGAAAGGAAGTTATGCAGCATCTGAACAAATGCTTGAGGAAGTTCTAAAGCTTTATCGTGAAAACGTAATGGATAATGAAACAATTTTGAGATGGAATTTTATCAACATTATCAACAACTTTATGCGTAAAAAATACGAAGGAATGCAGGAAGACCTGTTCCAAATCGTAACTTTTGCAAACAATAACGGCGATAATTTTACAAAAAATACCCTCAAAACACTTCTTGGAAAAATATTTAAAGACAATGACCAAACTAAACATGCTATAGAAATTTATAATGACCAGATAACATATTTTGCAAAAGAAAAAATGGCGTTGGGAGCACTCTTAACCTGGTATTTAATATCAGAAGCGACACTGATAACAGAAGGCCCGCAAAACGCAATTGAAATAGCACAGCAGGCACTTGAAGTTGCTCAAAATCCAAAAATTGACAACTACTTCTTCTCTGTACTATTAAGAACAATTATTGCAGAGGCAAGTATTACAACATCAGATTTTGAAACTGCTAAAATGCATCTTGATTGTGCAATGAATATTGCTAAAAAATTCAGTATGAATGATTTATTATCAAGAGTCTATCTGCTATATGGAAAATACTTCCAGGAAATCGGCTTAATTAAATCTCCTCAGCAAAAAGAATACATAAACGGTGCAGCTGTAATGTATAATCGGGCAATGGAATTGGTTAAAGAAACAAAGAACAATTATGTAAGCACGAACATTTCAAAAGCCCAAAGTGTACTTAAATCTTTTTGTCAAATAAACGGAATAACAATCAATTCTTGATTATGTATTGACAAAATCAAGTTTGAGAGTTATACTGTAATTATAGAAACAAAAGGAGGTTAAAATATGCACGAATGTAATCACGAACACTGCCATCATGGCGAAGGTCACCACTGCGGTGAAGGACATCAAGAAGGTCATCACTGTCATGGCAATGGCGGCTGCCACGGTCACGGCGGAAAAAGAGAAGGTGCAGGAAGAAAATGCGAAAATCCAAGAATTCCGTTTAACAGAAGATTAAGTGAAGAATCTATTAATAAATTAAAAGAATATGCTTCACAAAACGGAATTACCGAAACAGAGGCACTGGAACAAGCAATTAAAAACTTATAAAGCAAAAAAGGACGGATTAAAAT
>JBKUMA010000013.1:0-13250 GCA_046955055.1 Candidatus Gastranaerophilaceae bacterium | reverse complement strand
CTTTGAACCCGCATGACGTAATCAGATTATGCGGACCGGAAGAAGTTCAACAATACTTAGTGGATGAAGTACAACGCGTATACCGTTCACAAGGTGTTGAAATTGCGGATAAACACGTTGAAATCATCGTTAGACAAATGACTAAAAAAGTTAAAATTGTTGATGCAGGTGATACAAACCTTCTTCCTTCAGAACTTGTTGAAATGCAAACATTTGAAAAAGCTAATAAAGAAGTTCTAGAAAACGGTGGCCAACCAGCAACATGTGAATACATGCTTCTTGGTATCACTAAAGCTTCATTGAACACTGAAAGCTTCATTTCAGCAGCTTCATTCCAAGAAACAACAAGAATCTTGACAGAAGCAGCAGTTGACGGTAAGAAAGACGTACTTCGCGGATTAAAAGAAAACATAATCATTGGTCGTTTAATCCCAGCAGGTACAGGCTTCCACCACTTGTCAAATGCTAATGAAGAAAAAGAACGCGAAGAAAGAAAACGTGCAGTTGCACAAAGAAATCAAGCAAGAAAACCATCTGCGATTTTGGAAGAAATCGAAGGTATGTTTGGAGCTCCTGATTTCCAACTTGGCGGCGAAGACGAAGAATAATTTTTCAAAAAATAAAAAAAGACCTCTTAATATTAAGAGGTCTTTTTTTTATCTTAAAATTTCACCGGATAATAGTCAGGGATTTCCCAACCATTGCAATAAATTAACATTGTACAAAGGTCACTTGCAGTAACGCTGTTGGTTCTGCATACATCAACATATCTGTCCACATCATTAAGCACTTGTTCACAAGTTAATCCCCAATATGAAGCTGGAAAAACTGAAACTGCCGTCTTATTTGAAGTAACGTTTATTTGTAAACTAAATTGATTCTTACCTATAAATACACGTTTCTGTGGATTTATACTGCCGGGTAAAATAATACCGAAAGCAGCATAATAAACATGACGATGCGTATCATAACTTATATAAAAACTGAGCAGTGTACCATCTGAAAGTTTATAATAATCAGTAAACCCGGACGATCCTTGAACAATGCCATCAGGCCTTACACTGTGATACTTTTGCCACTCTCTGCCAGTTATATTCATATAAGGGGCAAAATATTTGTTAAAAAACTGTCTTTTTCCTTCTGTGTCAGCAATAGATTGCGGCCAATCCCAGTTTATTGCTGAATCATTCTCAACCTCAGATAAGACAACTGCCTGACTTAATATGGAATGAACTTTTTTTAACTTGTTTTCTACAACATGTTTTCTATAGGAGCTTACTAATTGCGGAATAGTTAACGCGGCAACTATTCCAATAATTCCTAGTGTAATTAAAACTTCTGAAAGGGTAAAAGCCTGATTAAAGAAGCTTAAAAAACGCCCCCCCCCGAATATTAATCGTATTCATAAACAATTTCCTTTCTTAATAATATCCCTCCGTATCATAACAAATAATGAAGACATTTTCAATATAATTATATAATTTGAAAGTTGATTCCTAAACTAAAATGCTGATTTAGCAAAAGTTTTACTTATATTTGCCGATAATGGATTTATAAGAAAGGAATTTATATGGCTAGAATTATTGAAGGCGAAAGAAGATTAATCAAAATGTCCGTAGACGACATAATTAACATTGTAAGAGAATACCAGGCTGTATGTCATAAATCCTGTTGTTATGACCATACTCGGGAATTATTGTCAAAGGTAAATATCTTTATTCCAGAAGACGTATAACCCTTTAAAATTACCCGACTGTGGTTATAAATTTTTCCTTTTTGGTTTATGCTAATATTGAATTAAAAAGGAGAATTTTTATGAAGAAAAATTTAATTATTATTTCATTAATTTTTGCAATACCAATCATTGCATATATGGCTTTGACAAACTCAAATTCAAGCACTGCTAAAAATATTGAAGCAGGCAAACCTCAAGTAATCAAATTTACTTCTGCAATGTGCATGGATTGTCAGACAATGAATAAGGTTTTCAAAGAAATATTTCCTCAATTTGAAAATAAAATTACTTTGACAGAAATTCAAGTACAAGACAAAAACTCATTCAACGATCAACAAATTGCTAAATATCACGTCACCTTAGTTCCAACTATTATTCTTATTAATTCAAAAGGACAACAGGTAGAACGAATTGAAGGTGCTATACCTAAAGCAAGAATGGAAAAATACTTGAAGGAACTTAATTAATGGAAAATTATATTAATTTATTCACACAAAACGGCAGTCTGCCAATACTATTTGCATTGTCATTTTTAGGCGGTTTAGTTGCGTCAATTTCACCTTGCTCACTTGCGATGCTGCCGATAATCATCGGTTATGTCGGAGGTTATTCTAAAGAAAAACCGTCCAAAACACTGTTACAAATGATTGCATTTGTTATAGGTATGGCAATTGTCTTCTCTATAATAGGTATAATCTGTGCTGTTACAGGTAAAGTTTTCATATCTTTTGCAGGCGGATATTTTGGAATTTTTATTGCAGGTATTATCCTTGTTATGGGTTTAAAACTTACAGGAGTATTGGATTTTGAATTGCCTGTTCTGATTAAAGAAATTCCTCAAGGAAACAGCCAGAGTTTATTTCTTTATCCAATGCTTTTAGGTGCTGTTTTTGCACTTGCCGGCACACCATGTTCAACTCCTATTTTAGCAGGAATAATGGCCTTTGCATCCCTTTCTGCAAGCATACCGCAAGCAATTATAATGCTTTTCTTGTTCTCAATCGGTCAGGGCTTAATATTAATTCTCGCAGGTTTCTTAACTTCACATCTAAAAAACTGGAAAGGATTTTACAGTTTTTCTGATTGGCTTTTAAAGATAAGCGGCGGGATGTTAATCCTTGCTTCAATATATATTTTTTATAAGATATTTTCACCGTTTTTTACGTAAAGTTTATAACTTCTTACCAAGAATATAAATCAAATTTTTTAAAACTTTTATATCTTCTTTAGTTAATTCACTAAGACATTCAGTAACTTTGTCAGAAAAATTTACAAATTCCGCAAGTTCACAATCCAGAGCTTCAGACATTCTAACAAGCAGATCGACAGACGGATAATTACCACCGACTTCGATTCTGCTTATAGTTTTATCCTCAACCCCGACAAGTTCAGCAAGTTCTGTCTGTTTCAACCCTTTAATCCTACGCAATCGTCTAACATTATTACCGATTTTCTTTTTTATACTGTCCATATCATGTCCTTTTGTTACAATAATGTAAATCTTAATAGATTTTAACTACATATAAATAGATTTATAATGTATAATATATATATGAATAGAGTTTGTATAAAACCGGCTTTTACTGTAGCTGAGGTATTAATCACTTTAGGCATCATTGGAGTTGTAGCAGCATTAACAATGCCTGTCATTATGGAAAATGTAACTGAACGTATCAATTCCAACCGTCAGGCTAATATAGCTTACAAAATTACTCAGGCTACAGATAAAATGAAATCTTTAGGGCTTTTGAACGGAAGTTATGCTACTACTGATGACTTTGTTGACGAACTTCAAAAACATTTGAAAATTGCTAAAAGATGTTCGGCAAACAATATTGCTGATTGTTGGCCAACAGAAAAAGTAATTACTGGAAATGGAGAAGAATTCGAAGTAAGTAATGCAAAAACTGGTAAGAACTTAAATATTGAAGGAAATACTAGCAATAATGTCGGACTTGTTCTAGCTGATGGGGCATCAATCATTTTAACTTACAATCAGAGCAGTTCTGGTATAGATGTTGGCGAAGTAATAACTGCTCAGCCTAAAGCTTTACCAGTTGGTTTGGGAAAGAGTCAGGAGTTTGCTTATACTACCAATACTACTGCTGCAATAGATTTTGTTATGGATGTTAACGGTAAAAAGGGACCTAACAGTGAAACTCGTGATAATAAATACCATGACATCCGGAGTTTCAAAGCTGCACGCTTTTATTCAGGCGGTTGTGCTGGTGTTGATATACCAGGGGTAGGTTGTGTCGTTAATCTTGCTACTAGTTATGAGTGTATAAGTGAAAATCCATATACCAATAATGACAATTGTTGGGCTGGTGCCAAGAAAGCTTGCGACGAAATAGGAATGCCCCTTCCAGGCAAAGGTACATTAGAAAAATTATACAGAATGAAGAACGATTATCCAGACCTCCCACAAAGCGGAAAATTTTGGTCTACTCCAGAAAACACTTCTGCAACCGCGTTCGGAACAAATTTTGAAACTGGCAACACAACCTACAATATTAAGTCCGCTCATGGTTATGGAGCGTTGTGTGTTGGTAATTAGTTATTTGTATAATATAACTTTACGTACGGTTGTAAAAACGGCTTGAATATCGTATAATATGCTCAATAGGAGAGAATATTATGAAAACATATGAAGGTCAATTGGTAGCAGGCAATGAAAATTTTTGTATTATAATATCCAGATTTAATGATTTTATAGGATCAAAGCTTCTATCCGGTGCTATAGATGAACTTAAAAGACACGGCGTATCAGAAGAGAATATCGATGTTGTAAAAGTTCCGGGTGCTTTTGAAATACCTTTAACTTCTTTAAAATTCGCAAAATCCGGAAAATATAGTGCAATTATCACCTTAGGTGCAATAATTAAAGGCTCCACACCTCATTTTGATTACGTAAGTGCTGAATTATCAAAAGGAATAGCACAAGTAAGTTTACAAACAGAAATTCCTGTAATATTCGGCGTTTTAACAACTGACAATATTGAACAAGCTATAGAAAGAGCCGGTACTAAAGCCGGTAATAAGGGCTCTGATGCTGCTAAATCAGCAATCGAGATGGTTAACTTATTTAAATTAGTATAGTGTTTATTAGAAAAACGACTGACTATATATTGAAAATATAGACAAAGTCGGCAGAAAGGGTTGAAAATGAGCGATATTATTACGGAGTACAGAAACGAGAATACCAAAGATATTGATATTTTATCAACTATTGAAATGGTAAAAAAAATGAATGAAGAAGACAAACTTGTTGCTTTGGCTGTTGAAGAAGAAAGCGAAAACATCGCAGCTGCAATTGATTTGATTGCTAAACAGTTTTTAAAAGGCGGAAGACTGATGTATTTTGGTGCAGGAACGTCAGGAAGATTAGGCATTTTAGACGCTTCTGAATGTCCTCCAACATTCAGTGTTTCACAAGATATGGTTCAAGGTTTTATATCCGGTGGAGACGAAGCAATAAGACATTCTATTGAAGGAGCCGAAGACAATTTTGATTTAGGTTACGAAGATGCAAAGGCTTTGAAAGAAGACGATATTGCCGTAGTAATATCAGCAAGCGGAAACCCTAAATACTTATTGGGTGTTTTAAAAAGAGCAGAAGAAATGGGATGTAAAACTATCGGTATTACCTGCAACTCTAAAGGAAGAATTGCAGAAGAAGCAGGACTTGTAATTTGTGTCGAAGTAGGTCCAGAAGTAATTGCAGGTTCTTCAAGGTTAAAAGCTGGCACTGCTCAAAAAATGATTTTGAATATGCTTTCAACAGGTGCTATGATTAAGATAGGTAAAACTTATGAAAACTTTATGATTGACTTGAAAGCTGTAAATGAAAAACTTAAAGATAGAGCAATAAGAATTGTGGCACAAATCGCAGAAGTTACTCACAGTGACGCATTGCAGGCATTATTAAAATGCAACTGGGAAATTAAAACTGCAATTGTGACTATCATATTAAAGCTTGATGTTGAAGAAGCACGCGAAGAATTAAAGAAACACAGAGGAGTTTTGCGTAAACTGCTTCACGTAAAACAATCAGTTTAAAATTTTTGGAAGAGGAGTTTGAATAAGATGAAATTAACAGTACTAGGTGCAGGATGTTGGGGCTTAACCCTTGCTTGGCTATTAACAGACAACTTTGATGAAGTTGTTGTATGGGGACGTGCACAGGATTTGTCAGAAGACTTAGTCAATAACAAACATTGCTCTAAACCGTTAGAAGTTCAGTTAAAAGACAAGGTTCAAATAACTTCCGATATGAAAACAGCTATTGAAAATGCTGACATAATACTATCTGTTGTTGCCACATCCGGTACAAGAGATGTATGTGAAAAACTTAAAGAAGCAGGTATTAAATCCGAACAAATTCTTGTTAATGCGTCAAAAGGTATAGAACTACCTTCATTAATGAGAATGAGTGAAGTTATAAAAGATGTGCTTCCTGAACAAAAATTAGCAATACTTTCCGGTCCTACGCTTGCTAAAGAAGTTCTTGCAGGAATGCCTACAGCAGCATCTGTTGCATCTGAAGATATGAAAGTTGCTGAATTTGTTCAAAAAGCTTGCAACGTAACAAGTAAATTCAGATTGTACACAAATAATGATGTTATTGGGGTTGAACTTGGCGGTTCTTTGAAAAACGTAATCGCAATTGCTTCCGGTTTTGCACACACAATGGGATTAGGCGATAACTGTGCTGGTGCTTTATTAACACGCGGAATGGCTGAAATTGTTCGTGTAAGCATTAACTTAGGTGCAAATCCTTCAACTCTATATGGTTTGTCCGGGATGGGAGATCTGATAGCAACTTGTTCAAGCCCGATGTCCAGAAACTACACTGTTGGTTCTATGCTTGCTAAAGGTAAAAAAATTAACGATATTTTAGCAGAACTGGGTTCCGTTGCAGAGGGTGTTAAGACTTCAAAAGCAATATGCGAACTTGCCAAAAAACTTGAGATTGATGTACCTGTATCAAGTGCTATTTACGAAGCTGTATACACCGATATAACTCCTCAAGCTTTATTAGAAAAATTAATGAACAGAAAATTGAAAGAAGAAGAAAGATACGTATAATGAAATTTGCAGTAAGATACCTTAAAAACACATTCTACCCTCTTGAAGTGCCTGAAACAATCCATCTTGAAGACGGACAAATGGTACTTGTCAGAACAGAAAAGGGTGAAGAAGCTTTAAAAGCATTTGTTGTAAACTCAGAAGTTTCAAAACTTTGGGAAGAAAGCAAAAATAAACCCGAACCGCTGCATGTAATCAGAACTCTTTCACAAAGAGATTTACAAACAATTGAAGATATAAAAAAAGAAGAAGTGACTGCTTATTTCAAATGTAAAGCACTTGTTGAACAACATAAATTAAATATGAATTTGGTTCAGTGCAGAATAACCTTTGACAGACGCAAAATCACTTTTTATTACACTGCTCCTGAAAGAGTTGATTTCAGATCTCTTCTTAAAGACTTAACGCAAGTATTCACCCGTGTAAGAATTGATTTAAGACATATAGGAGTTCGTGATGAAACTTCTATTCTTGAGGGCACAGGCGTCTGCGGAAGACCGTTCTGCTGTTCAAGTTTTTTAAGAAAATTTGCTACAATTAATGTTAAACTGGCTAAAGATCAAGGTATGCCTATAGCCCCAGGCAAAATTTCAGGTACTTGCGGAAGACTTTTATGCTGTTTAACTTACGAATACTCAAATTACATAGATGCAGCAAAAGGCATGCCACCTGTAGGTTCGTCAGTTATGACTCCTGATGGTTTGGGAAAAGTTTGCTACCTGCAATTTCTAAGCGGAACTGTTGCTGTTAAAATGGAAGATGGCAAAGTTAAAGAATTCTCTAAAGCTGATATTGAAATGGTTGATGCTGATGTTAACGTTGAAATTGACGTACCTGTAATCAATACATATTCCGAAGATAACGAAAATATTGATATTAAACAGCTTGAGGATGACAGAAACAGTTCTACAGGAAATGTTTAAAATTATTTAATAAACTAGCAAATATATTTTTTATGGATTTTTATAAAACATAAAAGGAGTATTTGTTAATGACAAGTTTAAATCCAGTATCATTTCAAGGTAACATAAGAATTACAACTTATAAACACGGAAAGCCACGTGTTGAAGAATTTACAACTTTACGAAATGTTGATTCTTTAATAAAAAGATTATGCTTTGATAATTTACCTAAAAATGCTAAAACTACAGAGCTTACACGCCGAAACTCAGAGCATTTAAAAACACTTATTGAACTTGTCACAGGAAAACCTTTAAAAAACAACCCTGATACAAAACAAACCTTAAGCAAGCCGAAATTTAATAAATTTATATACGAGGACATTTATTCATTCAAAGAAGAAAACTCCGGCATAAAGCAAAACGGCGTTTCTGTAATAATGGATTTTAACGCGTAATTATTTTATTTTTCTGAAAAATTCATCAGAAATCAATTGGGAATATTTACTTTTTTCATTGGCAGAAATTAACAGCCTTGGTTCACCATCTTTAGATTCAGCAACAGAAACAATTCCGCCAATATCTCCGATGGGAAGTTTTTTCACACGTGCTTCAAATCTCACATAAGGAACTTCATGCCCGTATGAAGTCATGGTGCCTCGTTTAGTAACCCTTAATTCATCAACTGATAAAGCTTGGTATTTAACTTTACTTACTGAATTTTTAAGTTTTTCTTCAACATTATCAGATTGAATATCCTGCACTGTTAATAAATCTTTTTTATTAGAATCAACAACAAGCATTTTTTGTCCGGATGCCTTATGTTCCGCAATTACAGCATTGTAGCCCATAATCCCTGCAGCCTTTTCTATCTCAAATTCGTCACTTATCTTGGAAAAATCACCGACTTTCTTAGCCCTTTCCATCATGACATCTTGAGGAGGATTGAAAAAATTGTTTACAAAAGTTCCAACTAATTCCTTGCCGCCAAGTGACATAAAACCAACTACAGCAAGGACAATCACCACAGCTCTAACAATATTCTTTAAACATCCCATGTTGAAATCCTTATTATGTTATACTATTATTATAACTATGAAAAAGCAAGAAATCAATCTGATAAATACAGCGGATGTCAAGGTAGAAGATTTAACTCCTGCAATGCAAGAGTATATTAAAATCAAACACCAGCATCCTGACAAAATACTATTATATAGACTCGGCGACTTCTACGAAACATTTTTCGAAGATGCAGTGACCATGTCAAAAGAATTAGAATTAACTTTGACTGGCAGAGAACAAGGTAAGTTCGGAAGAATTCCTCTTGCAGGAATACCGGCTAAAGCCGTTAATAATTACCTTGAAAAACTTGTACAGAAGAATTTCAAAGTAATTATATGCGACCAGTTGGAAGATCCTAAACAGGCAAAAGGCTTGATAAAAAGAGGAGTAACTAGAATTGTCACTTCCGGCACTTTGACTGAAAGCGATTTGCTTGAGAAAAACTCCAATAACTACATATGTGCTATTATTAAAGATGAAAAAAGCGACATGTATGGATTTTCATACGCTGACATCTCTACAGGAGAATTCAAGACAACTCAAGCATCTCTGAATCTTTTATTATCAGAACTTGCAAGAATAAGTCCTGCTGAAATCGTTGCACCTGCTATTAGAGCAGAAATAAAACCGTTTCAGATTGTTCCTGAAGAACATATTAATCTTCCTGATGAAATAACAAAATTGTACAACTGCTCAAAAATTCCTCAATCTGTTTTTGATGAAAACTTTGCTGAAACTAATCTTAAAGCAGTTTTTCAGGCTCAAAGTCTTGAGTCCTTTGGATATAACAGATATAAACTAGGCTTTAGAGCTTCCGGTGCCTTACTGGCATACATTTGGGAAACACTTAAAGACAATGTAGTTAAGTTTGAAAGAATTGAGCCATATGAATTATCTGAATTCATGATTATTGACAGCAGTACAAGAAAAAATCTTGAATTGACAGAAACATTAAGAGAAAAAGGCAAGTACGGTTCTCTTTTGTGGGCGATTGATAGAACAAAAACTAATATGGGTGCAAGACTGCTTAAGAATTGGGTTTGTCAGCCGCTAAAAAGAGTTGAAGATATTTTATACCGTCAAAACTCTATTTCAGAATTAGTTGAAAAAAATGAAGAACGCAATAAAATTGCTAACCTTCTTGAAAAAATTTATGATATACAAAGACTTGCAACAAGACTTTCAAATGCTTCAGCTAATCCTAAAGATTTTCTAAGCTTGAAAGCATCTTTATCAATGCTTCCGGACTTGCTGGATGCTTCTGATTGCCTTGAAAATAATCCTTTGAAAAACATTTCTCAATATAGAGATGAGATTGAAGAATTTACAAAATTAATTGAAAGAACCATTGCTGATGACGCTCCTATAACAATTAAGGACGGCGGAGTTTTAAAAGAAGGTGTATCAGGTGAATTGGACTACTATCGAGAGCTTCTTACTGGCGGTGAAAGATGGATTAAACAATTTGAAGAAGATGAAAAGGAAAGAACTGGTATCAAAACTTTAAAAGTAGGTTATAACAAAGTTTTCGGATACTTTATTGAAATTTCAAATTCTTACACTAGCCAAGCACCTCAAACTTATATCAGAAAACAAACTCTTACCAATGGAGAAAGATATATTACAGAAGAATTGAAAAAGCATGAAGACGATGTTCTTTCAGCAAGATTTAAATCTTCTGAGCTTGAGTACAAACTATTTACCGATTTTAGAGAATATTCAAAAGAATTTGTATCTAAAATCAGAGAAATTGCTGACGCAATAGCAAAATGTGATGTATACACAGGACTTGCAGAAACTGCAGTAGAGAATAATTTCTGCAAACCTATTATTGATAATTCTGACGACTTCATAATCAAAAACGGAAGACACCCTGTTTTGGAAAAAATTCTTCCTCTTGGTGAATATGTTGCAAACGATTTGGAATTAAAATGCAATTCAAGTGATATTACACAATTTATGGTTTTAACAGGACCGAACATGGCAGGTAAATCTACATATATGCGTCAAAATGCACTTGTTGCACTACTTGCTCAAATAGGTTCATGGGTTCCTGCGGATTTTGCCAAAATAGGTGTTATTGATAAAATTTTCACACGTGTTGGTGCAAGTGACGACCTTACATTAGGTCAATCAACATTCATGGTTGAAATGATTGAAACCGCATATATTCTTAATTCTGCAACTGCCAGAAGCCTTATCTTGCTAGATGAAATCGGCCGCGGCACAAGCACATATGATGGTGTAGCAATAGCATGGTCTGTTGCTGAATATATTGCAACTAAAATTAAAGCAAGATGTATATTTGCAACTCACTACCACGAACTTAATGTAATGACTAATACTTACCCGCAAATTAAGAATTACAGAATTACAATAAGCGAAGAAAACGGTGAAATTGAATTCTTGAGAAAAATCGTCCAAGGCGGAGCAAGTAAGAGTTACGGTATACAGGTTGCTAAAATGGCAGGACTACCAAATGCAGTAATTAAACGTTCGGAAGATTTGATGGTAAAAATGCAGAAAGATTTCTCAAACAACCTTTCAACACGTAAGCGTTCAGAAGGTCCTTCTGTCGATGTTCCTCAATTAAATCTTTTTAACGAAGTTTAATTTATATTGTAAAAAATTCAAGAAAATCCTGATTTATAACACCCTGATTTTCGCTGACTGATAAAAACACAAGAACTTCGGGATCATCTATTTTCAATGTTATAAAATCATCATTTTCTTCTGAAATTAAATTTGTTTCATTCAAATCCAGCATATGAAAACCCTCATAATTTTATATGCTTACTTATTAATGATAATTTTGTAAAAGTCAAATTAATTTGGAATAATGTTCATTATAAAAGTCGCCGAATGAATCATTAAGTATAGCCTGACGTGCTTTTTTAGCAAAATCAATAAGGAATTTAGAGTTATGAATTGAAAGTAAAGTTGCTGCAGTACTTTCACCACAACGCCATAAATGTCTGATATATGCACGCGAATGATTCTTACAAGCATAGCAATTGCAGCCTTCAACAAGCGGTCTTTCATCATCATAATATTTTTGATTTTTAATATTTGATTTACCTTCCCATGTGAAGAAAGAGCCATGTCTTGCATTACGAGTAGGAAGTACGCAATCAAACATATCTACACCGCGTTTAATACCATCTAACAAATCTTCTGGTGTACCAACACCCATCAAATAACGAGGCTTGCCGGCTGGCAGCAGTGGAGCTGTTAATTCAACAAAATGATTCATAATATCTTTTGTTTCACCAACACTTAAACCGCCTATAGCATAACCAACAGCGTCATAAGAAGATATAACAGAAGCACTTTCTTTTCTCAAATCATCAAAAAAAGCACCTTGAACAATAGGGAACAAAGCCTGACGAGGATTTATTTTTGCATTAAAACATCTTTCAAGCCAGCGGTGTGTACGCTCCATAGCTTTTTTAGCAGTATCATAATCACAAGGGTAGGGTGCACACTGGTCAAATGCCATAATTATATCAGCACCTATATCTTGCTGAATTTCCATAGACACTTCAGGATTGATAAAATGCTTTTTGCCGTCTTTCGGGTCGCGGAATTCAACACCGTCTTCTGTAATCTTATTCAGATGAGCTAATGAAAAAACTTGAAATCCACCTGAATCAGTTAAAACAGGTTTATGCCAGTTCATCCAGCCATGAATTCCGCCGAATTGTTTAATAAGTTTTGTACCTGCACGCAAATACAAGTGATAAGAATTTGCAAGAATAATTTGTGCACCAGTGTCTTCTATCTGGTCGCAGGTAAGCGTTTTTACTGCAGAATTTGTTCCTACAGGCATAAATATAGGCGTTTCAATTCTCCCGTGCGGAGTAGTTAAGACACCTGCTCTGGCACCGGTTTGACTACATTCATGCACAAGTTCATATTTAAAATATTCATGTGCATTATCTCTCATTACTCATCAACGCCTTCTGTAACAAGCTCCATCATATTTTTGTAATCAGTACAAAGTTCTTCTGGTTTGAAATAAATATTAATTTCTCTTTCAGCACTTTCAAGGCTGTCAGAACCATGAATAGTATTATATTCTTTTAATTGAGCATAATCAGCTCTAATAGAACCTACATCAGCTTCGCAAGGGTCAGTAGCACCCAAAAGGTGACGAATACCTTGGACAGCTTTATAACCTTGAAATACCATAGCAACAATCGGACCGCTTGTGATATATTTTACAAGGTTTGGGTAAAAAGGTTTGTTAATATGTTCTGCATAATGTTGAGCAGCAATATCTTCAGTAACTTGAAGCATCTTTAAACCAATAAGTTTATAACCTTTTTTTTCAAAACGGCTGATAATTTCGCCAATAAAACCTCTTTTTACGCCGTCCGGTTTAATAGCTACAAATGTTCTCTCTTCAGTATGCATGATATTTTCCTCCATATTCATTCCGTTTTTGCTCCACCTGTGTTTTTATT
>JBKUMA010000012.1:0-13271 GCA_046955055.1 Candidatus Gastranaerophilaceae bacterium | reverse complement strand
GTACTGGAAAAAGAACACGATTACCAATGGTTTCAAAAATGGGACAAAAATAGTGTCGACAGAAATTTATACAACGAAAATTTCCCTAAAGCAGAACGAGAAGCAAGGTTAAATCAAATATTTTCTGAAAAAGCCGACGACATAGAATTTTATAACTTTAAACAGTTCTTGGCAGAAAAACATTTTCTTATAGGCAAAGAAAACTTAAATAAGCTTGGCAAAAAATTAATTACCGACTGCCCGATTACATTTGATGATGCACTCATTCATGCATATCCGGATGCTTTTATGCCGCAACCAATCAGTGTTGGTTACGGGCTTCCTATGTTTAATTATGAAACTATAACAAATCCTGACTCACAGGCACATAAAGTATTAATGAGAAAAATAGAAAGAACAGCAGAACTCGGCGACTGTATAAGAATGGATGTTGGCTGGCAGTATTTTCAGTCAGCAGCAGAATATCCTAACAAAAAACCAGTGAAAAAGTACTTTGGTGAAACTTTACTTAATCAAATAGAACAAACAATTAAAAAAGTTAAAGGAAAAGATTTTGATACAAATAACATTATGTATGAATTTGATGCTGACCCTAAAATTTTTTCAATATACGATAATGGAGAACTAACACCGGCAGCAAAAAGAGCAGTTAAAATATATAATTCAACCTATACACATGATGATTGGCAATCCCATGAAGCTTTTACACACAAATTCGGAAAAAATAAATACGTACTGGGTTTTAACCATGACCCGCTGCCAATGAGATTCTTAGCAGAAAACAGACCGGAAACATATGAGTATATGAGAGAAAGACACTTAAAACAACTTGCAAAATTCTTCAATGTTGATATAGGTTCAATAAGGACGCCTGTCGAATTTATGAAGGCAAAATTTGCAGAAATTACTTCCGGTAAAAACTTTATGCACTTTTACATGAATATTTTCGGAAGTGACAGAAATTTTAATAATACATATTTTGACGGTAAAAGAAATTGGGGTTTCAAACTAAGTGAAAATTATGAAAAGGATTTAAACAAAGCAATACAGTCAGGCTTTGGGTTTAATTTGATGGACAGTCTAGAAAAAATATTCAAACGTTCAGGATTAGACAAAACTCATAAAGAACTCTATGACAAAATTATATACTTTAGAGATGAACTATACAAACCCGATATTATTGAAGATGTTGTAACAGATATAATAAATAAAGAAGAAAAACAAGTTTCCAAAACAGGTAATAAAACTTTTAAAATTATTATGGGCTTCACAGGTGTAGCAATTTTAACCGGGGCAGGAATTTTCGCGTTAATGAAGAAAAACAAACCCCAAGAAAATAAATTAGCCGAAAATACCGTTACAACTGAAAATCCTTATCAAGCTTTTGCAAAACAATCTTCATTTTTGAACAACTGAAATCTAAATTGCTTGCGACATGGTGTACAGCATAATACGTCGGATCAAATAAAGGTTGTTTCATTTTGAAAAGATTAGAAAAAAACGTTGAAATTAATCCGATTAACTTTCCAACCCATAAAGGAAGTGTAATGGTTTTAAATTTTTTGTCAGGAAAATATTTTTTGCCAACCTGTTTGTAATATTCATCAATTGTTGTCCGCTTCTCATCAATAATATTAATTGCCTCACCGTCAAAATCATCATACATAGCACAAGAATATATTACTCCTGCAACATTTTTTACGTTAGCCAGAGGCCAGCGGTTATTTCCTTTCCACTTACCGAAGTGCACAATAAACGGTGAAACCTTTAAAAACTCATATGCCCTGTTTTCAAGTGTTTTATCTCCTTCACCCCAGACGGCAGCAGGACGAATTATAACATAACGGCTTTTGTCTAGATTTTCACGAAGCCATTTTTCAGACTCAATTTTATATTTTGGATACGGGTTTAACGGATTTTCTTCAAACGGAATATGTTCTTCGTCTTCACCGTTAAAATCTTTTATCCCATAAACATCTGTCGAGGAAATATAAATTAATTTTTTCTTTGGAATTTTTGCAAAATACTTTACAGTCTCAAAATTTATCTTGCGAAAGGTTTCATCAGAGCCTACATCAGATGCAAGCCCTGCAATGTGAACAACCACGTCAGGATTTATGTTTGCTAAATCTTTATCTAACGTTTTTTCATCAAGAATATTTGTCTGAATTATTTTAACATCAGACATTTCCCTAAGATAATCGGGAATATTCTTATGCACTAAAGCATAAATATTCCAACCTCTGCCGGAAAACATTTTAACAGTATTCAGACCGATAAATCCGCCTGCACCTGTTATAAGAACTGATTTATTTAATGATTCCATATTCTTTGCCTTTTTCAGCAATTATTTCAACAGCTTTATCAAGCTGTTCGTAACTTATTTCTCTCATTGTACAAAGTCTTAAGCGGCACTCCTTACGTCTTACGGCTGGATAAGTAACAATATTTACGTATACACCCGCTTCTCTAAGTTCCTTGTATAATTTAAACAAAATTGCCTCATCATAAATCATAACCGGCACAATTGCAGACTGTGTATGAGCAGTATCAAAACCCTTTTCAATAAGCTTTGATTTTAAATATTCTGTTTTTTCCATTAATTCTTTTCTGCCTGCGGTGTCAGTTTCAAACAATTTAAACACTTCGTTCAAGCCGCCTGCAACAGAAGCCGGAAGTGCAGTAGAAAAAAAGTAACTTCTTGCATACAATCTCAAATACTGGATTACATCTCTGCTAGCGGCACAATATCCGCCAAGACCGCCAGGTCCTTTGCTTAGCATACCTACATGCAAATCAACTTTATCCATAACGCCGTAATATTCCGCCGTACCTCGTCCTGTCGGACCTACAATACCAACGCCATGAGCGTCATCAACCATTACACGGCAGTTATATTTTTCAGCAAGCTCAACGATTTTATCAAGTTTAGCCATATCTCCGTCCATAGAGAAAACACCGTCAGTAATAATTAATCTTCCTGTTACTTCAGGACTAATTCTGGATAAAATTCTTTCAAGATATTTCATATCACCATGCGGAAATACTTTAATATCTGCACCTGAAAGCTTACATCCATCAAAGATTGATGCGTGGTTTGCACTGTCATTAATTATGATGTCGCCTTCATGGCATAAAGCTGAAATTATACCGACATTAGTTCCGTATCCGCTAGGGAACACAATTGCATCTTCTGCACCATAAAAATCAGCGATACGCTTTTCCAATTCTTTATGTAAATCGGTTACACCTGCATAATTTGATACAGCACCCATACCGTAGCCGTATTTTTCTAATGCTTTTCTAGCACCTTCCATAACTTGAGGATGAGTTGTCATATTTAAATACGAATTGGAACCAAGCATGATAACTTTATGTTCGGATCCGTCTTTTTCACGCAATGTTGATTCAGGCTGAACTTTATGCAGAATAGGCATACCTAAAGCTTCATTACCTGTTAATACACCGCTTTTCAGTACTTCATCTACTCTTTTAGCTTTGCCGAATAAATCTTCACCTTCATGTGTCTGAATAAAGTCTTCAAACTTTATATTCACACATTCTTTACTTTCAATTACCAAATTACACGCTCCATTTATTTAAACTGTAAGACCTGATATTATTTTCTTATAAACAAACTCACGTGTCACTAGCCTTTATGCTACAATATGAAGATATTTAACAAATTTTACTTCTTCAAACGCAACCTTTTGCCGCTTTGAAATATGCTGTACATATGTGTATCCATTCCTCCGCTTTTCAGAAGTCCAAGATAATCACAAAATCTGTTTATCAATTTTAAAAGCTTCTTATCTTTAGCTATTTCACCTTTGTATCCCTGATAATGCCCTTCAACATAAATGCCTTTTTCTTTTGTCACATTTATAAAATGCTGTATGGTTTCTAAAACTGCAGCTTTGTGTCGATTTGATGATTTCAAATCATCTCTCATATCAGGAAAAGCAGGATGTGCAAAGCCAAAAATTATACTCTTTTCATTTTTTAATGTGTCATATATTTCTTCTAGAGTAATAAACTTTGGAAACATAACGTTTTTGCTTTCCTCGCTTAAACTTTTTATAAAATTATCAAAAACTTTGCTGTTAGGATCTGAACACATAGCCATAATGTGAACAGTTCTAGGCTTTTTAAATTGAAATCCTCTAATTTCAGGCATCTTGGCAGAAATCTCCGCTCCTAAAACAAGTCTGAGATTTTGATATTTTTTAGGGTTATCATATATAATATTTAATGCCTCTTTTGCTCCTTCAGCAGTATTGTGATCAGTTATAGAAAGATAAAAAGGTTCTTTCACACCATTTTTTTCAATCCTTTTATCAGCATATTCAACAGCTTGATTAAGAATTTCACGAACAGTCAGCTGTCCGTCAGAATGAACAGAGTGAATATGCATATTTGCACCATACAATCCTGAATCTACATTTTCCATGCCATGCGAATCAATTTCATGAATACGTGATAAAGGACGGCTGCCAGGCTTATATACATCTTCTTTATCATTAAATTTTTCCATAAACTTTGTAAATTCTTGAGGTCCTGCAATAGAATTTAACCCGTATATATTTTTTGGGTTTTCGCCCATATTAATCAAAAGATTTTTTTTGTAATAAACATCCTGAGGATATAAAGCTGCTGTTTTATTTAATGCAGAAACATCCTTTTTGGTTATTTTTGACGAAGTAAAAACATCACTTACTCCTGTTCTTTCAAGAACATTAGAACGTACTCCACCTGTGAATGATATCCGGGGTTGTGATGTATCTTTATATAAAATATTGCTTCTCGTATTTATTAAACTGTTAATAATTATCATTAATAAGTGCCTTTAATACACTTATTATAAATTAGAAATTTTTTTGTGACAATAACCAAAAGGCATATTAAATCTTTATTTTAACAATCTGTTACATTTGTAGCAATTGGCAAATTATCAATTCTTGCATATTTATATTATACTGGTGTAACACTACGAAAATAAATTACATTAGCAGAATATAAAAGGAATATTAAATGATAACAACAAATAAATTAACTGTAAGATTTGGTTCACAAACCTTATTTGAAAATGTATCTATAAAATTTGCACCCGGCAACTGTTACGGTGTTATCGGTGCTAACGGTGCAGGCAAATCAACCTTGTTAAGAGTACTTGCAGGCGACATAGAACCTACATCAGGCGAAGTTAATATCGGCAAAGGACAGCGTATTGCTGTTTTGAAACAAAACCATTTTGAATTTGATGAATTTAGAGTTATTGATACTGTCATAATGGGGCACAAGAAACTTTATGACATTATGACTGAACGCGATGCATTATATGCAAAACCTGATTTCAGTGACGCTGATGGTATTAAAGCGGCTCATTTGGAAGAAGAATTTGCAGAACTTGACGGCTGGCAGGCAGAATCAATGGCAGCTTCCTTGTTAAGCGAACTCGGTATTTCTGCCGACTTACATTATGAACTTATGAAGGATTTAGCAGGAAGTGAAAAAGTTCGTGTATTATTAGCACAGGCACTATTCGGCAATCCTGATATTCTGCTGTTAGACGAACCTACAAACCACTTAGACTTAAACACTATTGCTTGGCTTGAAGAATTTTTAATCAACTTTCCAAACCTTGTAATAGTTGTTTCGCACGACAGAAAATTCTTGGATAATGTTTGTACGCACATGGCTGATATTGATTATAAAAATATCCAGCTATATACAGGTAACTATTCTTTCTGGTCACAAGCCAGCCAGTTAATCCAAAAACAAAAAGAAGAACAAAATAAGAAAACAGAAGAAAAAATGGAAGAGTTAAAAGCATTTATTGCAAGATTCAGTGCGAATGCTTCCAAAGCTAAACAGGCAACTTCAAGAAAAAATATGCTTGATAAATTGTCGCTGGAAGAAATTAAACCTTCATCACGCCAGTACCCTAGAATAAGATTTACATATAACAAAATTCCAGGCAAAGATGTTTTAACAATAAAAAATCTTACTAAATCTGTTGACGGCGAACTTTTAATGAAGAATTTTTCGCTTGAAGTTAATCAGGGAGAAAAAATTGCATTCATAGCACGCGACCCGCAAATCGTAACATCATTATTTGAAATGATAGAAGGCAATTTGGCTCCTGACGAAGGTGAGATTAAGTGGGGCGTAACTGCCACTCATTCATATTTTCCGATGGATAACAATTTTTATTTTGAAAACAGCAAATCAATTATGGAATGGCTTGCACAATATTCTCTTGACCAGCATGTAAACTATTTAAGAGGATACTTAGGCAGAATGTTATTTTCCGGAGAAGATGCAGACAAAAAGGTTAACGTACTTTCCGGAGGCGAAAAAGTCAGATGTATTTTAGCAAAAATGATGATAGCTGAAGCTAACGTAATGATTTTTGACGAACCTACTAACCACCTTGATTTGGAATCAATTACCGCATTGAACAATGCGTTAATAGATTATCCAGGCACAATCATGTTTACATCACAGGATTACCAGTTAATCCAAACCGTTGCGGACAGAATTGTAGAAATTTCTCCAAACGGTTACATAAACATGCGTAACAAATATGATGAATATTTGAAAAATCCTACTGTAATCAAAAGACGCGAAGAAATTTACGGCAAATTAGCCGTGAAATAAAAACACGCCTTTATAATTTAACAGTTATTCAAAGTCAGCAGTATGAGCAAAGTATGTGCCGTCATTCAAAAATATATCATGGTGGGTATCTTCCGGCTGTTTTAAAAGCCGTTTGACTAAAGCACAGAAAATGAAAGGTATACTTGCAAATCCAACCAAAGAAGCAATTATTCCCAGTTCATGTTTTGTACTGCTGTCAAATTTTACACCTTTAAAGTTTATATTATTTTCTTTGTGTTCATATTTAGCTTTATTGTATAATCCGTATGACAAATTCGGATTGTAAGGGGGTAATGCGTTTATTTTCATAATTCTCTCCGGAATTATTGTCGTTTAACATGATATTTTTTGCATTAACCATTGAGGCAGGGACTTTTAATTATTCGATTTTATTATAAACTCTTTACCCAAAAATGTAAGAACTTTACTGCCGTATTTGTTACTCAAAGAAATTATTCTTTGAAATAAGGATCTTTTTCTCTTTCTTTTCTGACTGTTTAGATAATGAAATATATCCAAATCACTTATTTCGCAGACATTTTCCTTAAAATCGTGTATTGAATGTGTTTCAGGAACAGTTTCATACAATTTTTGCAGATTTAGTTTCCACTTATCAGACACATTTATTTTTGCAAGAGAACTTTTTACACTTTGAATATTTTTTTCACATTTGTTCTTGTCATATAAAAGTTCTTTAATTTTTTGAAAAACCTCTTCTTCAGTATTACAAAAGGCATCACTATTTTTTATATAATCAAACAAACCCACAGGCGTATCTCTTGTAATAACCGGTTTCGCACAGGAAATTGCGTCAATAATAGCCATACCTCCGCTCATTGGATAGCTGTCTATTACAACGTCAGATGCTTGTATATAATTGTAATAATCCTCATGAGGAACTGTATTGAATGCGATTACTCTGCCGTTAGTCTTTTCCGCCGCTTCTGCCCAGTTTGGAAGAGTTTTAAAATTTGGTCCTACACCAACCAGAACAACATTTTCGTCATTTATTAAAACATTCAAGACAGGTGTTAAAAAATCTTTTCCCGCCATTGGTATATATTTGAAATCTGTACCTCCGGTAAATATAATTTTTTTATCCTCAGGCAAATTGAATTTTTTTCTTAATTCTCTTTTGTCCTTAAAAGGAATTTCTTTAGAATCTACAGGCACACCGAGTATAAAGCCGTTATTAATTCCTCTTGAATTCTCTGAAAGATTTTTCCCAAATTCTCTAAGTTCTGCTATCTTATCAATTATACTAACCCCAACCCAGAAAAAATGATCAGCATGGTTATAGAATATTACAGGACGTTGAAACTGTTTATTTCCAAATGCAATTATAGGAATAATATCATGCATGTGAATATGCAAAATTATATATTCATATTTAGAAGCTATTTTTCTTAGTTCAAGCCCTTTTGCAATATCATTTTTCAAACCTGACAAATTTATAATACTGCCGTTTTTGTTTTCCACAGCCTTTTCAAGCCTGTTGGGAATAGGATTAACTTCCGCAGCCCCTGTAAAAAGAAGAGAATGCTTTTGGTTATCATCGCTTAACTCCAACCATCTTTCAACAACTCTTGTGTGACCGCCGTCCTTATAACAATTAGTCATAATGTGTAGAAAACTATTCTTTTCATAATCACAGTCAAAATTTTCAATATTATTTTTCTCTGCTATCTCCAGAAAAACATTTTCTATATCTTTGGACGAATAATATCCTGTTCCGTGAAAAATTACATAATCTATTGCTTTTTTAGCAAGATAAACCTTTTTCTTTATATTCTTTGAAGCATTAATTTTGGAAATCATTTTTTCAAATTTTTTCCTGTTGCTAAATATTACATCTGAATAAGATAAAAGGCTTTTATTCATACAAATCCTATCCCGCGTAACTATTAATTACTTCAACAACTTTTTTGACTTCTTCATCAGTTAAGACAGGAGAAATTGGAATACTTATTATAGTTTTATGAATTTCTTCACTGACAGGGTAATTCATGTTATGCCATTCTTTATAACACTCCTGCTTATGCGGAGGTGTAGGATAGTGGATATTTGTTTGAATTCCGTTTTCTTCCAAGTGTTTCTTCAATTTATCTCTGTTTGAGGTTCTGATTGCAAAAATATGCCAAACATGTGATTCTTCAGAACCTACCTGAGGCAAAATTATTAAAGGATTTTTAATATTTTCTATGTAATACTTGGCGATTTCTCGTCGTCTTGCATTGTCTTTATCCAGATACGACAATTTTACATCCAAAATTGCAGCCTGCATTTCATCAAGTCTGGAATTTACACCTTTGAAAATATGATGATATTTGTAATCAGAGCCGTAATTTGCTATTGCCCTGATTTTGAATGCAAGTTCGTCATCATTTGTAGTAACAGCACCACCGTCACCCATACAACCTAAGTTTTTACCCGGATAAAAACTAAAACCTGCTGCATCACCCATATTTCCTGTTCGTTTACCCTGATAAATCGCACCGTGTGCTTGTGCAGCGTCTTCTATAACTTTCAAGTCATATTTTTTAGCAAGTGCACAAATCTCATCCATTTGCACAGCCTGACCATATAAATGCACAACCATTATAGCTTTTGTCCTGTCGGTAATTTTTTCCTCAATTAAATCGGGATTAATATTATATGTATTAATATCAGGTTCAACAAGTACAGGCGTACATCCGTTTTCTGAAATAGCAAGAATTGATGCTATATAAGTGTTTGCCGGAACAATAATTTCATCACCGTTTTTAAAACCGTATGCCTTTATAATCAAATTCAATGCGTCCAAACCGTTTGCAACACCTATTGCATGTTTTACACCGCAAAACTCAGCAAAATCTTTTTCAAAATTTTCATCCTGTTTTCCTAGAAGGTACCAACCGCTGTCTAAAACTTCTTTTAATCTGCTATCAATATCTTTTCTAAATCTTTCATTAATTTTGTATAAATCTAAAAATTTTATCATTTTATCCTCTCATCTTTGGATTTTATTCGTAACAGTATTCACTCAATTCTTTTTCAATATAACTTATCGCTTTCTGATTTGAAAAAGTTTTATATAGTCCAATATTATTTTTGGATACTTCAGGATTAGATATAGTTTGTCTTTTGTTATGTTTAGAAAATTCTATACCGCAAAAATCAAGGATTTGCTTTTCCACCTTATTATAATCCAAAACAAAGTCTTCAAATCTTATATTCAATATAGAATTTCCGCATTCTTCATTATTTACAGAATCATATCTTCTCAATTTTTTATAATATTCAGTAAATTTAAACTCGTTATGCATAAAATTCATATCAACAAAAACATCTCTCGGATCACGCGAAATTGTAATTACTCTATAATTTTCAAAGAAATATAACCACGGTTTTATTTTCATACTTATTTGCAAAGGATGCACAAGAGCCAGATATTCACATTCAGGAAATAATGACAATACATTAGTCATATATTCTTTTAATAATACTTTGTATTTGTCTTCAGAAAAATTTTTAATAAAATACACATCTTTATCATTATTTAAGTCTATAATTTTTTCTTTAAACTTTTTGTGTAAATGAAATTTATCTTTTGGAAACTTTATACTTTCCTGTTCTGCAAAGCCTCTTTCTGGAAAATCTTGTATGTACATTATCAATTCTTCTTCAAGATTTTTACTAATTTCTAAAAATTTATCACTTAACTCACTTTTCCAGTTAGCATTTTTATACAAATAATTGTAGAAATCTAAAAACCTTCTTATGGCACAATCATCAAGAAAAGGATTATTTAATGATAATGTAGTAAGTAAATCCATAATTCCGCCAGATTTTCTGAGCAAATCAAATTCCTTGTTAAATACATATGCTCCTTCGATTTCTTTAAAAAAATCTCTTAAAAATGAAACGCCGCTATAACCATATCCCTGTAACAATAATTGCTTCATAATTTATATCAATCCCTCTTCTATCAACTTTCTTGATAATTTATTATACAAATACATCATTAATCTTATCTTAAACTTAATACTTTTTTTTGCTTCATCATTATTCATTAAAAATTTAGTTTCACCGCTGCCATTTCCTTCTAACTGCATATGAAGATATTCTTCCATAATTCTCTTAACATTAGAAAATCTGTAAGACTTGTTTATCGCTGCTTGAGATTGAAGCACAATATCTTTTCTAAGATTTTCATTATTCAGCAATTTTACACACTGCTCTCTAGCTTCATAAGAATTTGTAAAAAACGGGATATCAATTTCAGGAAAACATCTTTTTAAATCAGATTTATACTCAGAAACCAGACACGCATTCGATGCCATAATATCGCAAACTCTCCAGGAAAAACCGGTCTTTGCCTGTAAATGATTTATGTTTATACCTATTTTTGAAGAATTATAAATATCCTGATTATGCTTAATTGAATATACAGCCTTGTTTTTATAACTCAAAATCAACCAGGGTTCATTATATGTATCAGAACGCCAATTTGCAGTCCCGTACAAATCAAGACCCAAATCCGCAACAGATGACAATGTTTTTACTCTGTTATAATCAGACAAATACTGTAATAGTTCACTTACTTGAAATCTTTTGTCAATATTTTTTGACTGAACATTATATTTTTTAAATAATTCATCTTTGTCTAAATATACATTTTCACAAAACTCATCAAGCAAAATTTTGTACAATTTTACTTCCTCATCATCTGGATTTTGTGTCATAAATTTTGCAAAAGGGGACTTTCTTGTTGAATAAATAAATTTTGTACCGATAAATGAAATATTCGTTTTGAATTCAGTATCTTCTGCCCTAATTTCTGTGAAAAACGGAACAAGCAGAATATCTTTTTTATCTACACCGAACTGTTCTTGCAAAACTTTAACAGATTCTTCTTGAGGAACAAAAAATTTGTATCTTGAAATATTCTTTTTCAATCCCTCTTTGTTTAGATAAAGCAAAGGAGAATCAACTTCATAAACTACAATCGGGCAGTCAAAGTGTTTCGATACATCATAAAAAGCATTATTGAAAAGAATAATCAAATCCGGATTAAACTCTTTTATTTCTGACAATAAGTTTTTAGGAATATTTTCGAAATCTAAATTAAAACTTCTCCTTGTATAAACAAATAATTTATTCCCCAGTTTTTCCAAACAATTACAGAAAGTTTCGTAAAAACATGGAATAGCATTCGGGTTATTCGGGTCACTGACACCGTTATAAAAGGATATAAATATATTAGCCATAACTTTCCTCTTATATCAAACCTTTTTTCTCAAGTTTTGCCTTCAAATAATTGTATACAGCAAGACCAATTTTGCTTTTTAAACCAATTCTTTTTGTGGCAAATATCTTTGAAACCTTTTCGGAAATTTTCTTTTGTTTATTTATACTGTACTGTTTTTTGAAATCGGTATACTTAAAATCAAGAAGCTTTCTTACTTCTTCATTGATAAGTTCCGGTCTGTCTAAAATTTGACCGAATGATTTTACATCTGCTATTTCAGGAATTAATCCTTCCGCAACAAAATTGTATTGTAATGCACAGGTAGCAATCTGGCAATTATTACCTATCGGAAGTAATTTAGGCAGTCTCTTTAAGTCTTTATAAAAATTAGCTTCAGGTTTGCAAGCATGGCACTTCACCATAGCTCCGCTTCTTAAATCAACACAAAAACTCCATTCTCCTGCATAACAAAATATATCTTTAACATTAACATCTAAAAGTTTTGTAGAAATTCTAAATATATCTGAATTAAACTGTTCATTAATTTTATTAACAAACTCAGGTGTGCATTCAGGAGAGGTTTTTAATTTGCCGTCTCTTTTTATATCATCTTTTTCTTCAAAAACAATACTTGGAGTACAGTGAGGCATAGCACCTATTTTTTCCATACAAACCTGTTTGATTTCATCAAGGTAAGGCATATAACTATCAGATACAACTAGGAAAGGATAACTTGATGCACCTTTTGCCAAAACTTTGTTCATATTATTAAAATAATCATCAATTTTATTTAATCTCTTTAACTCTAACCAGTGCAAAGAACCTTTTACAATTAATCGTTTCAAATATTCCTGCGGTAAGTCTAACAACTGATCAATTTTTTCATTTAACGTTAAATTAGTAACTACACTGACAACATGTCCCTGTTTTAACAAACCGTGAATAAAAGGAATAATTGTATTATCAATTAAAGTTTCACCGCCTGAAATTACTGTAATTTCTGCCAGGCCTTTCAATCTTTTTGGAGAAAATGCCTTAATCATTGTTTCTAAAGAAAAATCATACTCTGGTTTTATCAAATGACTTTCATCAACACAACTTGATATATAACAGTAATCACATCTCAAGTTGCACATAGTACCGGGTACGTTAGCAGTTATTGTATATTTTATTTTATCGTACATTATTTCTCCTTTAATTTATTTTATAATTAATCTTCTGCTCCGAAAAATTTTCTTGTTGATTTTATATTATCTCTTGAACGCTTATTAACATAATAGTCATAATCTTTTGCTATATGCCCCAAATCTAAAGCTCTAAGTTTTGCCCCCCCCCCCAGTGTAACATGCAACATCATAAGCAAGTGCTGTGGCAACAGGGC
>JBKUMA010000011.1:0-13343 GCA_046955055.1 Candidatus Gastranaerophilaceae bacterium | reverse complement strand
GCCCCCCCCCCGCAAATGTTGTAATTTAAACAACATATGTTATAATAGTGATATGGAATATCACAGCAGAAAATTAGCATTTACTTTGGCAGAAGGTGCTACGCACGTAGCTCTCTTAGATAATTATCGTAAAAACGCGTTTACTTTGGCAGAAGTTCTAATCACCTTAGGTATAATAGGTATTGTTGCAGCTTTGACTCTGCCCTCACTAATCCAAAATAATCAAAACAAAGAACTTCAAACGGCTCTGAAAAAAAGTTATTCAGCTATACAACAAGCAATTAATCAAATTAATGCTGATACCGGAGAAGAGTTAAAACCAAGTTACTATTATAAAAATAAAAATATAGTTCCATTGTTGAAATCATATTTTAACGGTGCAGTTCTGTGTCATTGGGAACCCTCTGACACTTACGACTATGATATCGTTTGCGACGATTCAACAGATTTTACCGAAGTTTCTTCCGGAGCAAACACAAAATTATATACAACATTTAACAAAACAAATAATCATATACCACTGAGAATGACTTCTGACGGAGGTTTTTTGACAAGAGATGGAATGCTTTATTTATTTAATGATGTTCCTGGAACAACATTATACATAAATGTAGATGTTAATGGACCGAATAAAAAACCTAATATGTGGGGAAAAGATCTGTTTACATTCCAGCTAATGCACGATGGTAAAGTGCTTCCTATGGGTGCAGAAGGAACTATTGCGTACCATCACACACAATATTGTGATAAAAATTCCCTTGACGGAGAAGGTATTAACGGATATGGCTGCACGAACAGTGCTCTAAACTATGACGATTTTTGGAAAAATGGAATCGTAAAATGGTAGCTCTATAAGGCAATTTATATTTGTGCAATAATATAGTCAGAGAAAATTTTGAGGGCTATGCATGTACAGAATAGGATTAGGATACGATATTCATAAATTGACAGAAGGCAGAGATTTAATTATCGGCGGCGTTAAAATCACTCATGAAAAAGGTCTTTTAGGACACTCTGACGCTGATGTTTTAATTCACGCAATAATCGATGCTTTGCTTGGAGCTTTGGCACTTGCTGATATAGGAACTCTATTTCCTGATACAGACCCGAAATACAAAAACGCCGACAGTACTGTCTTATTACAAAAAGTCTATGACCTTATTAAAAGCAAAAACTATATTGTCGCAAACCTTGACAGCAATATTGTTGCACAACGTCCGAAAATGATGCCTTATATTCCTAAAATGAAAGAAGTTCTATGTAAAATTCTTAATGTAGAAGAAGACAGAATTTCAATCAAGGCAAAAACTAATGAAAATATGGATGCTGTAGGACAGGAACTGGCTATTGAAGCTAATGCCGCAGTTTTATTAAAAAAGGTTTAATATGTCTGTATCAAAAGAGATTAAAAAGAAAATTTTAGAAGAAGCTGAGAAAGATTATAAAGAATTCTCCGCTGCTTTAATACCTAATATCAATAATGTTCTTGGTGTTAGAATTCCTGTTTTAAGAAAACTTGCAAAAGATTTTTTTAAAAATTATGGCGAAAAATGTCTTGAACCTTGCAAAACTGAATATATGGAAGAAATTATGGTACAAGGAATGGTAATTGGTTTATTGAAAAAAGAACCTGATGAAATTCTGAAAACTATTGGAAGTTTTGTGCCAAAGATTGATAACTGGGCTGTATGCGATATTTTTTGCGGCGGATTGAAATTCACAAAAAAGAACAAAGAATTAGTCTGGGATTTTTTACAGCAGTATTTACAATCCGATAAAGAATACGACGTACGCTTTGGACTTGTAATGCTTTTATCACATTTTGTTGATGAAAATTATATAGATAAAATTTTTAAAGTTCTTGATAATTTTAACCACGAAGGCTACTACGCACGTATGGCAGCCGCTTGGCTTTTATCTATATGTTATGTAAAATTTCCACAGAAAACCGACGAATATTTAAAGCACTCAAAACTTGATAACTGGACTTATAACAAGGGAATTCAAAAAATCTGTGAATCATTAAGGGTTGATAAAGACACTAAAATTATGCTAAAATCTCTTAAAAGGAGATAAATTGAGTATCACATCAAGAAAAAAACTTGCGGCAGGATTATCAATATTTTCTAACGCAGTTATAATTATCATAAAATTTATCGCAGGAATTTTATCAGGAAGTATCAGTATAATTTCAGAAGCAATCCATTCACTAAGTGACTTTCTGGCGTCTGTACTAACTTTCTTTGCTGTAATGCGTTCATCTGAGCCTGCGGATAAAGACCATCCTTTCGGACATGGCAAATATGAAGATATGTCAGGCTTTATTGAAGGCGGTTTAATTATTTTTGCAGGCATTTACATTATCTATGAAGCCGGGAAGAAATTAGTCTACGGGCAAAACTTTGAAGTGGAAACAACTTTAGGCATCTATGTAATGCTCTTTGCAGTAATCGCAAATTACCTGGTGAGTTCCTATCTTTTTCATATTGCTAAAAAGTCAAATTCTGTTTCGCTATACGCGGACGCACAACATTTGAGAACTGATATATTCTCATCACTAGGAGTACTCTGCGGATTATTATTAATTAAAATTACAGGAATACATATACTCGACCCTATTATAGCAATTATTGTTGCTGTTATAATTTTGAAAACAGGTTTTTCAATATCTAAAGAAACTTTAAATAATTTGTTAGACGGTTCATTACCTGAAGAAGACATAAATGAAATTGAAAAAATTATAAATAATTACAGCAGTTGCCATTTAATATGCAAAGAAGTGAAAGGACGACGTGTCGGGCCTGACAAAGACATAGAGATAACCCTATGTTTTCCTCAAGAAATGACTATTGCCGAATGCCACAACATATGTGATGAGATTGAAGATTTAATCCAGCACAGACTTGGCTCATCAACAATAATCATTCATGCCGAACCTGAAACTATACTCAAATCTAAGCAGCTCTAAGGTTGTTTAATATCTGTGTAATGTATGAGGCAAATTCTTCATTACCTGGATTTCTATCAGGATGAAATTTCACAATAAGTTGTCTGTATTCATTTTTAGATATTGACGTTAACTTTTCAGGTGATACACCCAATACATCTGCAATTTCTTTTCTTTCTGCGGTAGACAGGTTTTTGACACCTCCATTAGACGCCACTTTATCACTTATACTCCGGAACTTAAGATTTAATTCGGATTTAGGGCTTGCAGCAGAAGCTCCTTCATTAGCAGCAGTATTTGCTTTTGCTCCTTGTTTTGCACCTGATGAAGCTCCTGAAGATGTTTTCGGAGCGGCAGATTTTACAAGACCTGATTCACCCGCCGAAGCTTTCGGAGCGGCAGATTTTACAAGACCTGATTCGCCTGCAGGAGCTTTCGGAGCGGCAGATTTTACAAGACCTGATTCGCCTGCAGGAGCTTTTGGAGTAGTAGAAGGCAGTCCGCCTTTTGGAGATACAGTTTTAGGGCCCATTTTGCCAAGCAAATTGCCTGTACCTTTTGCTAATCCAGCTGTTGCTGCAGAAAGTACCCCCTCTGTCATTGCCTGTTTTGCGATATTATCCAGGTTTTCACCATTAACATCTCCGTCTATATCATTAGTTGCCAAATCAGATACTTCGACAGCCGTTCTCGTCGCCGCTGTAGAAACACCTGCAACAACAGCCGTAGCTGCCAGAGATGTTCCGCCTGTAGCTATGGCAGCAGCTGTGGTGGCTGCAACTACTACGGTTGTTTTAACAGCTGCAGCACCTTTTTTCTGTGATTCATTGTACTCAGCAACTCGTTTTGCCATATTATTTTTTGTACCATAAGCTTTTATATAGTTTTCTTCTGTAGGATTATTTTTATATTCTGCTATGTTTTCAGGGTTATAAGTTATTCCATAAACTTCTTTAAACTTGGCTCTAAATTGTGCTTCACCCTGCTTTGCAGCCTCAGACAGTTCTTTCATGCCGTTCTCATAAGCCGAAATATCTTCCCTGACTTTACTTGCACGATTTTTAGAGCCCCATAAAACGCTTACACCGTCAGCCACGTCTCCTGCCCAGCCATCTTCTGCAAGCTGTTGAGCAAAATCTTCTTTTGCTTTGTCCAAAATTTCACTTTGAGTATTTACTGCATCATTACGCTGGTTCGCAAATTTTTCCTGCCGCTGAGTAATTCTTCCATGCATACCTGTATTAACTTTAGCAGTTATTCTTTTGTTTTTTAATTCACCATCTTTAATATCAGGATTTGTCTGCTGCAACTCTTGTATTCTTTGTTCTAATTGCTTTTTGGTTGGATTTTGCACTCCTTCTTTTGCAAAAAGAGCTTTTGCCATCTGTTCATAAGTGTCATAATCCTTATTAGTAAAAGAGATAGCTTTTCTTGATGCAACTTCTGCTGCTTCTGCTTTTTTCTTGTTGTCAAAAACTTCATAAGCAGCTATTGCCTCTTTTTTGGACTGCCTGTTTTGAAGGGCCTTGTCGTCAGGCTCAAGTTCTTTAGGAATTTTTATTTCAGCACCGACTAGGAAATATTTATTATTTCCTTTACCCTTAACCAAATCAGAGTTAGCGTCGATAATTTCTTGAACAGAACATCCAAACTTTTTGGCAAGCATAGCAATACTTTCGCCGTTTTGAACGATAATTCCGGTTGTGTTGCCTTCACCATCATAAGTTACTGAGTAAGTTTTACCGTCAACGGTTTTTGTTTTTCCGTACTTATCAGGATTTTCTTCCTGTACAGCTTCTTCAACAGGTTTTTGATCCACAGGCTTGTTATTAACAGGAATTTCAACCGGTTTTTCCTCAACAACTGCAGGCCGGGTCTGCTGCGGAACTTGTTCAGCTTCTTCAGGCAATTGTGAAAGAGTATTCAAAAAATTCAACAGGTCATTACCTTTAAGTCCGCGCAAATTCATATCTTTCAAAAGGCTCTTAGCTTCACGTTTAGATAGCCTGTCATTACCAGCAGCTGTAAAAATAGATTTTTGAAAATTTTCCAACTCTTTTTTATCAATCACGCCATCCTTATCAGAATCTATTGCATCATAAATTTGCTGCATTTTTGCATCTTTAATTTGCTCTTTTTTAACATTTTCTTTAAAAGCATTAACATCAACACTGCCTTTTTTACCAAATCTGCCTAATTCTAAATTGCCCATAAATTACCTTTCATAATTTTTACTCTATGAAAGATTTATCGGGATTTATAAATAAAGACTTTACACCTCGCCTCGCATCCTATCCTATCCTATCCTATAAGGGATTATAAGCGGGTTTGAGGCACATTTAAAATCATCTTTACATATTGTTACATGTGATGTACTGCACACTTTTTATTAAGTAATATTACAGCAATCTTTTAAAAAAATCATTTTTTAAGTATGCTTGGCGTGTGTGTTATTAAATAAAAAATTAAAAAAAAAGAATAAGCGACTTATGAAAAAGGAGAACAATCATGCCAAAATTTAATTTAATGTCGTATATTATGCCGCCTGAAGATAAAATGTTTTTTACATTCTTTCAGGACAGTGCTCAAATCTGCAAAGAATCAGCAAAACTTTATAACGAAGTTTTAGAAACAAAATTAACCGATGAAAAAAAAGAATGTGCCTTGAAGTTAAGGAAAAAGGGAAAGCTATCTTATAAATTGGTATTAAAACAGTTAAACAAAAGTTTCATAACGCCTATTGAAAGAGAAGACATTCAGTATATTGCAGTACAGTTAAACAAAATTAATAAAAAAATTGTCAAAGCTTGTTTGAATTTAGAAGTATATCATTTAACAGACTATACTCCTGAAATGAAAGAACAAGCTTTAACTTTGGTTAACGCAACCGAACAACTGGGAGAAATTATTAAGAAGTTCAAAAAAGTCAGCGACGTAGACGATATTACAAAATCAAACATAGCTATGAAAGAATTGGAAACACATGGCGATGAAATTCACCACAAAGCAATGAGTGAATTATTCTCAGGTAAATTTGATGCGTTGGATGTTATTAAATTGAGAGATATGTACAAAGAAATAGAAAATGCTCTTGACGCTTGTTTCAACGTATCTGACACAATATTGAACGTCGTACTTAAACAGTCTTAGGAATTAAAAATTATGACACTTACATTATTAATATTAATAGCTGTAATTATAGTTGCACTTGCATTTGAATTCATAAATGGATTTCACGATTGTGCCAATGCCATTGCAACAGTTGTTTCTACTAAAGTGCTTTCACCTAAACAAGCTGTTCTTTTTGGAGCAAGCCTTGAATTTATAGGAGCATTAACCGGCACACACGTTGCAAAAACAATCGGTTCTGGTATTGTCAATGCTGATATGATAACATTGACAGTAATATTCTGTGCATTATCTGCAGCTGTTATTTGGAATTTATTTACATGGTGGCTTGGATTGCCGTCAAGTTCTTCACACGCACTTATTGGCGGACTTCTTGGAGCAGCAATAGTAAAAGCTGGAGTTAGCGTGGTTCACGTCCATACACTTATGGATAAAGTTATAATCCCAATGTTTACTTCACCTGTTCTGGGTTTTTGTGTAGGCTTTACATTAATGCTCTTGATTGCATGGGTGATTATTTTAATCAAAGATCCTCCGCAAAAAGTAAATAAACAATTCAGAAAATTACAGCTTATATCATCAGGTTTAATGGCATTAAGTCATGGTTCAAATGACGCTCAAAAAACAATGGGTATAATAACTCTTGCACTTTTAGCAGGCGGAGTTTTACATAAAAGTCCGACAGGCGAATTTGAAATCCCTATTTATGTAATTATTGTTTGTGCGTTAACCATGGCAGCAGGAACAATGAATGGTGGTTGGAAGATTATAAAAACAATGGGACATAAAATTATTAAACTTAAACCAATACACGGTTTTGCAGCAGAAACTTCCGCTGCCGGTTTAATCTTAACTGCTTCTCACTTTGGTATACCGTTAAGCACAACTCACGTAATTTCTACTGCAATTATGGGCGTAGGTTCAACATTCCACGCACATGCTGTAAAATGGAGAGTTGTAGGTAACATCGTAGTTGCCTGGGTTGTTACAATTCCAGCATGCATGATTTTATCTTCAATAATTTATTCCCTGGTATATAAAATAATATAGAAACAGACGATTATTCATCAGGATTTCTTTTTATGTAAAAAGGTATTTCGTATTTAAGCGGAATATCTTTTATACTATCCAATTGATGTTCGAGTTTTTTGAAAAATTCTTGGTTGTTGCTTTTAGTTAATCTTGGCGACTTAATTAATCCCCATAGTTTACCGCCTGAAAGCTTTTTACCCTTCAAACCGCATTCATCTTTCATCAAATTCAAATACGCTTCTGCATATGGTAACTGTTCTTCCTTAGACAATTTTACAAAGTCTGACATATTCATATCTTTGTCGAGTTTAGAATTTTGTTTGTCGTGTTTTAAGGAATATTCAATACTTTTCTTTAATGAATAATTATCCATTTGAATAATACCATTATGCCCCTGACCGTCAGCCGACTTAGGGCTAAAACGGGATTCACCGTAAATTAAAGCGGCTAAATCTTCCGGTTTGCACATCAAACGTTTTGACATTGCTTCTATTTCATCAAAGAATTCTTGTGACAATCCGCCAACAACATTATCCCAGCTTTCATGAAGTTTTTCAGCCTCAGTCCTTTTTTGTTCAGGCTCTTTAATCTCAAATGTGGATTTATAAGAATTTACACTGAATAAACTTACCGCATCAAAATTCCCTGATTTGACATCAGAAATATTGTAGGGCAATTGTTTTTTGACAATACTGTCATTTCTAATTTCGTCAACCATACATAAGTTCCTCTAAGATCTTATACGGTAAAAAATTCCCGAAACTTTAATTTTTTAAACGTAATTGTAAAAGAAAAGAGGCAATCTTAACAATTGCCTCTTTAATCTATATTAATTTATTGCTATTACAATCTGTACATCAAACCGCCTTGGAAACCTACACCGGTTCTTCCGCCGTTTCTCAATACAACTTGTAAGTAACCGCTAAATCTATCCTTGAATGATTTAGTGAAACCGATACCGTATTCAATAAATCCATGTCTCATTTCAACACCAGGTAAGTCTACGTGTCCTGCACGTCCTTCTGAGTATCCCATAATATTATAGAAATATTGAACTGTTGCATAAACGCTCCAGGTTTCTCTTCCGTAAATAAAGTTTATACCCGGTGCAACATTTATACCGTTTAATAATCCTGCCTGCATGTTCATTGCACCAAAACCTGTATACCAGTTTTGTTGTCCGAATATATTATATGAAACTAACGCAGTAGGCTGGATAATGAAATGTTTTGTCGGATGGAAATTGTAAGCAGCTTTAGCAGCAGTACCTGCAAACCAGTTACCGGTATCATCTGTATATCCTGCAACATTCATTTGATTACCGTAGCCGCCGCCGTATGCCAATAATGAACCTATAAAGTCATTCTTCATGAATGTTGCCATTGCACCACCCTGACCGCCGTTTTGGTACATACTCATATTGGCAAATGTTTGGTGACCGCCTGTGTAAGCAACATATGCAGTTGGCAATAAAGTCCAGCCTTTACCAAGTTCTACAGCTGGGAAGTCAGCACCTACCAAAGCACCATAGAAGTTATTGTTAACATTCAATCCTTGAGTCATACCCAAGCGTTCAAATGTTCCGAATGATTTGAACCACAAACTTCCATCTTTTTTGTTATATTGATATGGTGCAAATTGTGGATATGTAGCTGCATATTTGTTACTGTCTTTTTGTGCAAGATATTGCATGTTAACTTCTTGCATATGGTCAAATAATATGTTATTTACAACCAATTGATTTTGGAAACTTGCAACAGTTGCAACTTGTCCTCTGAATACTTGAGGATTATACTTTGTAAGAGTAGCAGTGTATAAACCTGCACCACTTGAATTTAACTTGTACCAACCTATAGGTGTGAATACCTCTTTATCAGTTGCAGTAAAAAGAATATTTTCCATAGGGTTTGCAGTATCAAATATTTTTAGTGCTATGTGTCTGTCAATAGGACACTGGTTAATAAATTGCCAATCACTAACGTTTAAAGTTCCTTGTCCGTTAGCAGTAATTCCGGCTGCAAGAATTTTATCAGAAGACCAGTCACGAGGTGAAATATCAACTGTAAAATTACCTGTACCACCGTCTTGTATATTAATATCACCAACATTATTATTGGTAATTGTTCCGTTCATTAAGTTAAAGTTATTTATTCCGTCAATATTAATAGACTGAGCACTAAATCCGTTTTGCAAAATATACAAATCGGAATTTGTCATATTCAAATTATTAAATACAGTGTTACCTGCAATAGTACCAACAATTGCATTATTTGCATTTACATCATTAAATACTGCACTTTCTCCGGCTTTAACAGCAACACTTACATCTTCTCTTTCAGTTCCGTTTAAAGTAATGCCGTCAGAAAAAGTAACGTTTTTACCTATAGCTTCAATGTCGCCATTGTCAGATACAAAAGCTTCTTTTTCAAATATAACGTTTTGTCCGTCTTTAGCATAAGCATTGATTGTACCTTTAGAAACAGATACTGTATTACCGAATTTCAAATCTACATCTCTGTATGTTGAATAAGTAATTTCAGCGTACTTGTCTAAAGTAGTTGAACCTTTCACAACATCTGCAATAATACCGATTTCTTTGCCTTCAATATCACCGAAAATAAGATTTCCGCCAAAGCCGTCAGTATCTGTGAAAGTAAGGTTACCTGAATTGTTAACAGTTAAATTACCGTGATAATTACCTGTAGAACCGCTGAATAAGACATTTCCTGAGCCTTCTTTATTAATTTCACCAGCCGCACCTGAAATTTCAGCTTTTAAATCAAGGTTATTATTTCCAACAAGGTTCATTTCGGCATTAGAACCAGCAAACTCTATTTTTTGACCGTTATCAGCCATTGTAACATTGTCGCCAAGGTTCAAAGTACCGTAATCACCGATAGAAACATTTCCTGTAACACGATCACCTGAATTTAAATCAACTCTGCCGCGATTATCATTATCATCGCCTCTGATAGCAAGCATACCGGCAATGTTTGCATTAACAGCATTCTCAATGTAACTTCCTGCCTTAATTCATCAAGCTTCCACTGTCAATAAATTCCGCCCTGAGCAGAAGTGAACCGTCTTGTCTGTTGACTTGGTACGATTACTCCATTTTCAAGTGTAACAGTACCATGCCAGTGTCGTCGCAAGATGTTCTATGCCGTTTAAATTCCATTGATGGCAAACCTGCGCCCGACCGTCAATGTTAAGTTCACCGCCGTTAGCGCCGTTTGCATGTTATTTACAAGATTTAATGCCGTTGTTTAATTCAACTTTCCTCAGCCATTTCGGCTCCGCAGAAAAACAGTTTTTGGGTTGTCTCACCTGCATTTTGGTTTAAAACACCTTTTTCGTCTGTTTTACCAACATTAAGTGTTCCGCCTGAAATAAGGTCATTTGAATTATTAGTAGTAAATTGACCTGTTACAGTAGTTGTTCCGCCTGATTGAGTAAATTTACCGCCTGCATCTTTAGAAGCATTGTCAAGAACCAAATTACCATCAGTAACGTTTACATTACCTTTCCAGATGTCGTTATCGTTTAATACAACATCACCGCCGGTAATATCCATTGTTGTGCCGGCATCAATTGTTGTTTCAACTATATCTTTAATATAACTTCCAGCTGCTACAGTGAAATTCTGTGATGCACTTGAAATATTTAATTGTCCTTTGTCACCAAGGAAAGTTCCGTTAGAATTGTTTTTAGTACCTTCAAAATTTAATTTACCGCCGTTTAAATGGATTGCACCATCTGTCCATAAATCACCTGTAACAGCATCGCCATCAAGAGTTAAATCTCCTTTTGCAGCAATAACCACTGTATTATTCGTAACATCAAATACAGCATCTTTTAACACTGTACCGTTTACACCGATATCAATGTTGTCGCCGGTGAATTCAACTTTTCCGCCGGACATAATACCGCCTTCATTAATGTTGAAGCTTGAATTGTCACCAACAGTAATATTACCACCTGTAACAGAACCTCCCTCATCAATAATGAAATCAGACTCATTAACTTCTACTTCACCGTTGGTAATAGAACTGTTTGAACCTAAAGTAAAGTCTGAACCGTTATTTAATATTAAACTTCCGCCTGACTGAACATATTGACCGCCGTTTGCAGTATTATGACTCAAATTGTCAAGTTTAAGAGTACTGTCTGTATTTGTAATTTTACCACTCCAGTCATCACCTTCGTGCAAGTTCACTTCACCATTATTTTTAATTTCCAGTTCAGAACCTGATTGAATTTCAGTTTTTCCTGTAGTATCTATTTTACCGCCGTCAACAGTAACTTTACCGCCTGACTGAATTGTAGTATTAGCACTGCCGCTAATTTCACCGTTAGCGTTAACAGTAACATTACCGCCGTTTTGAACTGTAGTAGTACCGCCTGTAATAGAACCGCCGTCATTTACATTGATATTACCGCCATTCTCAACTGTAGTTGTTCCGCCGGTAATTCCACCGCCGTTGCTTATGTTAACTGTACCAGAAACATTAGAAGCAGTATTACCGCTTACTGTAGAACCACCTGTAATATTTAATGTATTACCTGAATTAACATCAACTGTTCCACCGCTAATGCTGCTTTCTGCATTACCTAAAGTAAGTTCAGAGCCGTTATTCAACACTAAACTTCCACCAGTCTGTGTATAGTTTCCGCCTCCATTTGCAGTACTGTGAGTGAAGTTATCAAGAACCAGACTGCCACCTGTTGATGTAGAAATATCACCTTCCCAAGTGTCATTACCGTTAACTCCGCGTGTAACACTTGTATTCAAAGTCAACACAGAATTATCTGCAATATTAATTTTCCCACCGCCAAAAAGATCAATAGAAACATTTTTATCAATAAGAACACCATTTTTCAAGTTCAATACGCTTCCACTGTCAGTTACTGTAAGCCCTATTGCATTTCCAATAACACTGTTTACACCGTCAATAGAAGCAACAGAACCGTTTGTTAAATGAAGTTCCCCGGCTGATATGTTAAAGTTATTGAACATATTGGAATTATTTAAAAGAGTTTTACCGCTTGTTTGAAGGTATTGTCCCTCAAAAGCATCAGAACTTTTATTATTATTGAATTCTACAGTACCTTGAGAAGCATTTGTGAACTTACCATTACCACCGATTGAACCGTTATCAGTTGAATTAAAAATAACCTTGTTCGACGCATTATCGCCCATAACTGTCAATTCAGAATTTTGACCGTCTAAGTAAACGTCAGAACCTTTAACAGATGCTATATTATCTTTAAATGTAATGTTTCCGTCGGTTGTATTCAAAACAGCTTTGCCTGAATTGTATAAAGCCGCACCTCGTTCTGCTGTATTTTTTTCAAATGAAGTTCCGCCCATAACTAAAGTTGTTGCTTCATCTGCGAAATTAGCATTATAAATAGCACCGCCATCTTTTACTGCCTTGTTATCAATAAAAGTATTATTAGTACCTACAATTAATTCGCCGTCATAATTTGCAATTGCACCACCGTTTTTAACTGTAGCTTTGTTATTTTCGAATTTTGAACCTGTACCTGTTTTGGTTATTGTAGAACCTGTAGCGTCATACATATAAATCGCACCGCCTGTACCTGATTCATTACCGGTAAAATTCGCAGTTCCACTAATATTAACAGCACTGTCACCGTTATAAATTGCACCACCGCGGGTGTTAGAAATATTTGATGTGAAAGTTACGTCACCCATAGTAACTGTAGGAGCGGATTGGATAAATAAAGCTCCGCCGTTAGACTCTTTTGAAGGTGAAAGTGCAATAGCTTTGTTATTACTGAAAGTAACATTGCCAATAGTAGCACTTACTGAATTCATATAAATTGCACCGCCTGATGCAGAATCAACGCCTTCCCATCCCGGATACATTTGTTCAACACTTCTAACAGTATTACCGTCAAATACTATACCGTCACTGATTGATAAATTACCGCCTGTCTGATAAATCGCACCGCCGAAAATAGCTTGGCTTGAACTCTCCAAAATATTATTCTGAAACGTTCCGCCTAGAATATTTAATGCATATCCTCCGCTGTTAAGGATTGCACCGCCGTTTCCAGCATCAGTGGTAGTAATGTTCGATAAACCGCTGTTCAGCGATTGCGAAGTAGTCATAATAAGTCTGTCATCAGCCTTTGCCTGAGGGATAGTTATTACAGACAATAGACCCGCAATCATCAGGGCTTTTTTAAGTCCTTTGTTCATGTGTAT
>JBKUMA010000010.1:0-13721 GCA_046955055.1 Candidatus Gastranaerophilaceae bacterium | reverse complement strand
TATTAATATTGATATCAACTAAATTTATAACCTTTTTGTCATAATCAATTAAAATATTATTTGGATTAAACGTATCAGGCTCTTTTTTGGCTATTATTTTCAAAAAGTAAATCTTTCTGGCAAAATCATCAAAGGTTTCTTGAGGAAACTCACTAACAGCCTTTAATGATTTATCAACAAAATATTCTGCTTCCTTAACTGTCAACGGAATATCTTCTTTGTATGCGTCAACCCATTTACTCACCGAATGCGACTTTCCATTACATCTCATTAAAATATCTATACCTTCATCGTTAGAGGCAACTCTCTGCCCAAAATTATAACAATATAATTCATTTTTAACTTTTTTCAACGGTGAAACAGGAGAAAAGAAAGGAATTTTTGCCAACTTATCTACTTTAAGCACATAATCTTGAATTCCTGGTATTGAATACACATTTCCTGACAATCCATCGCCAATAATATGTTTTTTACATTTTCTTATAATTTTTTTTAAATTGATATTACCGTATTGATTATCAAGCTTTTGCATAAAATCTTCATATGAGCCGATAGGTTGAGATTTAATAAATTTATCAGGCAAATATCTTAATGACTTAATATCCATAGATTTAAAGTCATTAAGCTTATAACAAATTACCGGCAATTTATTAACATTAAAATTTATATTCACAACATTACAAAAACATCTAAAAAATATTATTGATAATTTATTACAATAATTTAAAAATTACTCACAAACATGTTCAAGTGCCATTTCCAAAATCATTTTTACATGATTATCATTCAGAGCGTAATATACGTTTTTACCTTTCTTTTCAGCACGTACGAGTTTTGCAGTCCGCAAAACCTTCAACTGATGAGAAACAGCAGATTTTGTCATATTTAGAAGCACTGCCAAATCTCCTACACACATTTCGCTCTCTTCCAATGCCCATAATAGTTTTATACGAGTCCCGTCACCCATTACCTTAAAAAAGTCAGATAATTCATACAGTAAACTCATTTCAGGCATATTAGGCTTAACTTTATTAACTAAATCGATATTAATCGCTTCACAGTCAGATTTTTTCTTTTCCATAATCTCTTGAAAGCTCCTTCATCAAAGGTTTTTTATTTTTTAACATTATAACATTAAATGAACAGTTGTTCAACTATGTAAACTTTATTAAGCAAATTTTGAAATAGCACTTGACAATTGAACAGTTATTCAATTATAATACTAATATAGTTGAGCAATTATTCAATTGAGAGGTAATCATTATGTGCGAACATGAACATCATCAACACCACCACAGCCACAAATCTAACACTCTGTTTAAAGTTTTAATTGCAGGTGTAATCTTTATAACCGCTATGTTATTAAACCTTTCAGGAGTATTAAAATTTGCAGTATACTTTATTGCGTATATCATTGCAGGTGGAGACGTCTTATTAAAAGCATTCAAAAATATTATTAAAGGCGAAGTGTTTGATGAAAATTTTCTTATGGGACTAGCTACACTTGGAGCTTTTGCTATTAAAGAATATCCTGAAGCAGTAATGGTTATGATTCTTTATCAAATAGGTGAATACTTGCAGCATCGTGCTGTTGAAAAATCCAGAAATTCTATAGCTAAACTTATGGACATAAGACCTGACTATGCAAATATTGAAGAAAATGGAAAAATTGTTCAAAAGTCACCAGAACTTATAAATATAAACGATGATATTATTGTTAAAACAGGTGAAAAAATACCGCTTGACGGCATAGTTATTGAAGGGAACGCCTCTGTAGATACCTCTGCACTCACAGGCGAATCAATACCTAAAGAAATCAAGGTCAATGACATTGCAGTAAGCGGCTGTATAAACATAAACGGACTTTTAAAAATCAAAGTCACCAAAAAATTCACAGAATCAACAGTATCAAAAATACTTGAACTTGTTGAAAATGCAGGAGCCAGAAAAACCCGAACCGAAAACTTTATCACAAGATTTGCAAGATATTACACACCTGTGGTAGTAATTGGTGCGGTGTTATTAGCCCTTGTACCGCCTTTAATTATCGGTGCACAATTCAGTGTTTGGCTGGAAAGAGCATTAACATTTCTTGTAATATCCTGCCCTTGTGCTCTGGTAATCTCTGTTCCGCTAGGATTTTTTGCAGGAATTGGCGGTGCTTCTAGATGCGGTATACTTATTAAAGGCAGCAATTATCTTGAAGCACTCTCAAAAGCCGATACATTTGTTTTTGATAAAACAGGAACACTTACCAAAGGTGTCTTTAAAGTTACAGAGATTGAACCCGTAAAAGGCATTACAACAGAAGAATTATTGGAATTGACAGCATTGGCTGAAAATTACTCCAATCACCCTATAGCATTATCAATTAAAAAAGCATACGGAAAAGAAATTGACTCTGCTTTAATTCAAGATGTAACAGAAATAGCCGGTAACGGCGTTAAGGCTAAAATTAAAGGAAATACAATTTTTGCCGGCAATAACAAATTAATGGAAAATTTCAATGTTAATTATGAGAAATCCGAAAAAACAGGTACGGTAATTTATACTGCAAAAAATAATAAATATATAGGCAGAATAACTATTTCCGATGAAATAAAACCTGACTCAAAATCAGTGGTGGAAACGCTTAATAAATCAGGCTACAATACAGTAATGTTAACCGGTGACAACAAAAGTACAGCAGACTTTACTGCAAAAGAACTCGGAATTAACACAGTATATTCACAGCTTATGCCTGCTGATAAAGTTGAAAAAATTGAAGACATTATTACTAAAAAACATAAGAATAAAAGTGTTATATTTGCAGGTGACGGGATTAACGACGCTCCAGTATTAACAAGAGCAGATGTAGGAATAGCAATGGGTGCATTAGGTTCTGATGCCGCTATTGAAGCTGCAGATGTTGTGATAATGGATGACAAACCGTCTAAAATTCTTTCAGCAGTTAAAATATCAAAAAAAACAATGTCTATAGTAAAACAAAACATAGTATTTGCAATAGGAATAAAAGTTCTGTTTTTAATACTTGGTGCGGCAGGATTTATTACAATGTGGGGTGCTGTATTTGCAGATGTAGGTGTAACATTGCTTGCAGTATTAAATTCACTCAGAGCTTTACATCTAAAATGCAGTGATTAATAATTAATCGCAGGAGAAAAGAAAATGGAACAATTTATAACATTACTAAAAGTCACAGCCCTTGCTGGCATAGGCGGAACAGGACTAGGCGGAATAATAGGAGCCTTATTCAAAAGAGATTCGAACAAAACTGCAAGTTTGCTTCTTAGTTTTGCAGCAGGAGTAATGACAGCAATAGTTTGTTTTGATTTAATTATAAGTGCAGTAGAAACAAAAACAAATATCTTTGCTGTAAGTGGAGGAATTTGTGCTGGTGTTGCCGTTGTTTACCTCTTAAACTTATTCATCGACAGGATAACAAATAATGAAGTTATACACATTACTAAAGACCACCCGCAAACAGCAGATGATTTAGATGAGATAATTCACAGTAACCACTTATCAGTACATATAAAGAAGAATGATACTAAACTTTCACTACTTGTTGCAGGAATAATAATGGCGTGTGCAATAGCATTGCATAATGTACCTGAAGGGATGACTATAGGAGCCTCTTATGCAAATACTAAAGGCGTTATGGAAGGCTCTGCACTTATTCTTGCTATATTAATTGGACTTCATAATATCCCGGAAGGTATGGCAATTGCCGTCCCGCTGATTAACGGTGGAATAAAAAGAAGAATGGCTGTGCTGATAACTGCTCTAAGCGGTGCTCCAACTATCCTTGGGGCGATATTAGGTTATTGGATTGGAGACATAGGGCCTCTTGGTCTTGCTCTAAGCCTTAGTTTTGCAAGCGGTGCTATGTTATATGTAGTATTCGGAGAAATATTGCCGCAATCAATACTTATGTACAGAAGCAAATTACCTGCTTTCTTTGTAATAATAGGTATTCTCACAGGATTGATTGCAATTTATATATAATAAATAAAAATATAAATTTTTATTAAGTGAACCTCTTGACTGATAGCTGCTATCAAATCATAAAATATAATAGAGGTTCATTTAATTATATATAACCAAAGGAGAATACTATGAAAATTTTAGACAAGATTAACACCCCGAATGATTTGAAAAAATTATCTTTAGAAGAAATGAATTCACTATCTGAAGAAATAAGAAATTCTATATTAGAGAGAGTAAATACCATAGGCGGTCACTTAGGACCTGACCTAGGAATTGTTGAGTCTACAATAGCTTTACATTACGTATTTAACTCTCCTGAGGACAAAATCATTTTTGACGTATCACACCAATGTTATCCGCATAAAATTTTAACAGGCAGGAAACATGGATTTACAAATCCTGAAAAATACCATGAAATCTCAGGTTACACAGCACCGGAAGAAAGCGTACACGATATTTTTAAAGTCGGTCACACGTCAACATCAGTTAGTTTAGCCGTTGGAACAGCCAAGGCAAGAGATTTGAAAGGCGAAACCGGAAACGTAATAGCTGTTATAGGTGACGGTTCTCTCAGCGGAGGTGAAGCGTATGAAGGACTAAACAACGCTGCAGTATTAAACAGCAACATAATAATTATCGTAAACGATAATGAAATGTCTATTGCTGAAAATCAAGGCGGATTGTATACAAATCTAAAACTCCTACGAGATACACAAGGAAAAGCAGAAAACAATTTCTTTAAAACACTAGGCTTTGAATATTATTACATTGATGAAGGTCACAATATTGAAAAACTTATTAGTCTGTTTAAAGAAGTTAAAGACCAAAATAAACCGGTAATAATTCATATGCACACCATAAAAGGTAAAGGCTTAAAACAAGCAGAAGAGAACAAAGAAGCATATCACTGGATAATGCCTGGAACCCTCGACAACAAGCCGCTGGATAACACAGAAATTCAAGAAGATTACAATTCGCTTACCACAGATTATATTCTTAAAAAAGCAGAAAAAGATTCTTCTGTAATAGCTATTTCCCCCGCAACTCCTGGTGCTTACGGCTTTACTCCCGAATTCAGAAAAAAACTTGGAAAGCAGTACACTGATGTAGGTATTGCAGAAGAACATGCAGTTGCATATGCATCATCTCTTGCAAAAAACGGTGCCAAACCAATCCTTGCAATTTTAAGTTCATTTATACAAAGAACATACGACCAGCTATCTCAAGACCTTGCATTAAACAACAGCCCTGCAACAATTCTTGTATACTGGGGTGCAATAACAGATGGAGATGCAACTCATCTGGGCACATTTGATATTCCTCTTGTAAGCAACATTCCAAACATTGTTTATCTTGCACCGACTTGCAAAGAAGAATACTTAAAAATGCTCGACTGGTCTGTTGAACAAAATAATCATCCTGTGGCAATAAGAGTTCCATATGGAAATTTTGTATCAACAGGGGCTGAAGACACAACAGATTACTCAATCTTGAACAAATTTAAAGTCGAAGAAGAAGGAAATGAAGTCGCTATAATCGGCTTAGGCAACTTCTTCAATCTGGGAAAAGAAGTAAAATCAGAACTTCAAGAAAAACTCGGAATTAATGCCACACTAATCAATCCGAAATTTATTTCAGGTATTGATGAAGACTTATTAAATGCGTTGAAAGCTAATCACAAACTTGTTATTACTCTTGAAGACGGAGAACTTAACGGTGGTTTTGGCGAAAAGATATCAAGATTTTACGGAAATTCAGAAATGAAAGTTCTAAACTTTGGTTCTGATAAAGAATTTACCGACAAAGTTCCTCTTAATGAACTTTATTCACGCTATCATTTAACCAAAGAACTTATCATCAAAGATATTCAAAATGTTATAGAAAAAACACCTGTTTAGAAAAAATAAAAGCTCCCGTTAATGGGAGCTTTTTTATGATAGGATTAAAATAACGGAGAGAAAATTATGCAAAACAATATTATCAAACAACGCAATGAAAAACTTGCACAAAAAGTTATTACTGCATTACAAAAGAGGCATTTTGACGCATATTTTTGCAGCAACAAAGATGAAGTTATCCAAAAATTAAACGAACTTATTTTCAAAGAAGACATAATATCATCAGGTGGCTCTACAACATTAAGTGAATTAGGCATTCCCGATTATTTAACAAATAACGGATACAAATTTCTTTCACGTGAAAACGGAAAAACTATCGAAGAAAAAGCAGAAATAGCAAGAAAAGCTATGACCTGCGATGTATTTTTGATGAGCAGTAATGCAATAAGCGAAGACGGACAACTTGTTAATATTGACGGACTTGGAAACAGAGTTGCAGCATTAATTTACGGCCCCAAAAATGTAATTATAGTCGCAGGTATGAATAAAATATCAAAAACGCTTGAAGATGCTTATCATAGGGCTAGAAATACTGCTGCTCCTATTAATTTGCAAAGAATTGCCGCATTATTCGGCAACACTGAAACTCCTTGCCTGCATACAGGAAGCTGTGCCGATTGCAAAAGTGAAAGCTCAATATGTGCTCAGATAGTGACAACACGACTCTGTCGACCTAAAGGAAGAATAAAAGTTATTCTTGTTAACGAAGAATTAGGTTATTAATTTAAAGACTATATAGATTTTACAGTATCTTCAATTATATTAAATGACGAGTATTTAATACGCGGAGAACTCTCAAAGATATTTGTAATATCTATATAGTCTTGTGATCTTTTTAACGGAGTCTCTAAAACCTTTTCTTTAATAATTTTTCTTGATGTGCCTTTTATATAATCTTTTTCAACAATTTCTGTAACAATTGTTTTTGCAATATATTTACCTTCGTCCTGAGTTTTACTCTCTAAATAAATTCTCTCAAAATATTGTTTAACCGTTTTATAGTAATTCTTCTGTAATTTTTCGTTAAAAGTAATTACAGAAGTAAATTTGTAATTTGGATTGTTTAGAATACGAGTCATTGAACCAAGATAGTTATTATTTGGATTATAAAAATCAACGCTTTGTCTCGTAATATTTTTTGCCACAGCGTTATTATTTACAAGGAATTTTGATATTGGAGATATTTTCATTAATATATATTAACACACAAAAAACATAAACTAGATTTTTTATTTATGTATAATAAAACAAAAACGATAGAAAAAGTTAACAGATCCGCATCCTACCTTTGGAAAGTTATCACTGAGTCTTTGTCCATTTACAGTTCAAGTTTACATTTCGTAACAACTCAAAAAATTAAAACAAATCTTTGTATTGAAGTGTTTTATATCACTATGATAAAAATAGACAACACTGCAAGATATCCACTTAAATTTATAAAAGGTACACCATTCGAAAGAAAAGAACTTGCTTGTGCTCTTAATTACAATTTTTTTAAAAATATAGCACAAAAATTTAAGTCTAAAGACGTCAGCTTTGACGTATTCCAAAAGACGTTAGACGATTCCTGTCCTTTTCATCAAAATGTAACTGTTATTAAAAATAAAGATAAAGGAGGGTGTTTAACAATTAAAGTTGATGATAGCGGCAAGAATATTACAGGATACAATATGCTGATACCTGCAAATAGCTTTTCAAATGAAATTCCACTAACAACAGCAGACACATTTATGCATGAATCAGCACATTATTTCTCATTTATGACTAACCCTAAAACAGTTGCACGTATAGCAAAAGTATATGAAACAGGGCTGTATTTAAAGACACAAAATTTCTATAACTCAGTATTGTATTCAAAAAAGTCTTTAGCAAAGCCTGAAATTTCAGAAAAACTTGATGAATTGCTTAATACTCTTCAGCCCAAAGAGAGAATTGACTTCCTGCAAAATTCCAGATACCGCCTGAAAGATGAGCTTATGGCATATAATGAGGGTGCAAAATATCAAGATTTAATACAAGACATTCATTCAGATAAAATATGTTATAAGGTTGATGCCATGGATTGTTCAGACTACAATTTTGAAACAAAAATTGAAATTTTAGAAGAAAAACTTGCCAACGAAATTAAAAATTTCAGAAAAGCTTAATCGATTGTCAAACTAACATTTGCAATGATATTTTTTATTTCCGGCAAATGCCATTTAAAATAAAAAAAGACCTGTTAAATCAGGTCTTTTTAATAATTCTGGGGTGGAAGGACTCGAACCTCCGAATGCCTGGACCAAAACCAGGTGCCTTACCACTTGGCGACACCCCATTATCGGGTACATTATTATTCTAATCGCTGAAACTTCATTGTCAAGATTTTATTTGAATAAAAGGACTATTTTCTTTTGCGTATATAACTTCAATTTTATCGTTTATAAGTTCTTCAAACACTTTTAATACAGGAATTTCACTCTCAAAATGTCCTATATCGAAAATAACAATTTCACTTTCTAATGCTGTATGAAATTTAACATCACCTGTTACAATAGCATCAGAGCCATTTTCTTTTGCCTCATTTATAAACTCACTGCCGCTGCCAGCACAAAATGCTATTTTATGAATTTCATTGATATTTTTATTATTTACCAGTCTAAGATTTCCGGATACATTGCTAAGCACATCCGATAAATCTTTTACAGTAGTTTTAAATTCGCAAATTCTTAGGAATTCGCCGACATGCTCACCTTTAGAAAGTCCTAATATTTCAATTAATCTATCTGTTGTACCGCCTTCGGCCTTATCAAGGTTTGTGTGGGCACAAAGAATATTTATATTTTTATATTTAATCGGAACATAAAACAACGGATGGTGAGAAATTATCATATCACAGCCATTTTTTACCGCCTGTTCAACAATATCGTCTGTCACTGTTAAACAAAGCATGACACGATTTACATTATTTGTAGAATTGTCCACTATCCAGCCTGAGCAATCCCATGACTCCGCAGTTTCATAAGGTGCATATGAGTTAACGGCTGTATATAAATCTTGTTTGTTCATAAATTTCTTCTGCAATTTTTAAAGCCACAAATGTTTTTTCCTGTTTATCAATTTTAGTAACATCTAAATTTTTGTTTACTATGTAAACTTCATTATAGTCACTAGAAAATCCGATATCCTCTCTTTTAACATCATTTGCAACAATGAAATCACAGCCTTTATGTTTTATTTTTTCTTTTGCATTTTCTATTAGATTTTCTGTTTCTGCACAAAAACCTACGAGTATCGGTTTGGATTTAATATTTCTTATATCGCAAACACTTCCGTCTTTTGCACAGTCAGCCATTGCTGTAGTTGATATCATCCTGTTTCTTAAGTCAGATAACTCTGTTAAAATATCAGGATTTTTCACTAATTCAATAGCCATTTGCGGATTATGAGATTTTTTCAACTTTTGATCAGCCACAAACTTTGGTCTGTAATCAGCAACTGCTGCCACCATAGCAATTACATCCGCTGTTGTAAATTCCTGTTCTACAGCCGCTTTCATTTGCAAGGCTGATTTTACTTTAACAGTTCTGTAAGGTTTTTCAATATCCTTTGTTGTAATTAAAACAACCTCTGCACCATGATTGTAGCAAACATCAGCAAGAGCAAATCCCATTTTTCCTGAAGAATAATTCGAAATATATCTGACAGGATCTATATCTTCAATTGTTCCACCTGCTGTAATAACAATTTTTTTACCTGCAAATTTTCCCAGTTCCTTAAATTTGCTCGGGTTCAATACATCAATTGTTTTGTCAAAAATCCTTTCCAGCGGAGCAAGTCTTCCTCTGCCTTTTGCACCGCATGACAAAAATCCGGATTCAGGTTCTACAATAAAATAGTTATGAGTTTTTGAAAGTTTTTTCAAATTTTCTTGAATAATAGGATTTTCAAGCATATTTGTATTCATAGCAGGAGCAATAATAATCGGCTTAGGGAATGCTGAGACCACAGAAGTTAAAAGATTGTCACAAACTCCTCTTGCAATTTTTGAAATGGTATTTGCTGTAGCCGGTGCAATAACCATTATATCAGCACCTTCCGCAAAAGATATGTGTTCAGGTCTGAATTCATGCAGATTAAACTGTTCAACCGCAACTTCGTTTTGGCTCAGATTTTGAAGTGTTAATTTAGTTACGAATTCCAGTGCATTTGGAGTACAAATCACTTTTACGTTTGCATTTGCACGTTTGTACATTCTGATTAACTCACAAGCCTTATAAGCTGCTATACCGCCTGTAATGCCGACTAATACTGTACGTCCGCTTAACATAATTTCAATTCTCCTTTAATAATATTTTCAAGATTTTGAATTGCAGTTTCTAAATCGTCATTAACAACTTTATAATCGAAATTTTCGGCTCTTTCAAGTTCTTTCTTTACATTATCAAGTCTTTTTTTAATAGTTTCTTCATCCTCAGTACATCTGCCTCGCAAACGGTTTTCAAGCGTTTCATAAGAAGGCGGGCATATAAAAATCAATACAGCCTCGGGCATTTTTTCACGCACCTGCAAAGCCCCTTGCGTATCTATTTCAAGAATTATATTTTTGCCATTCTCAAGACATTCCATAATATATTTTTTCTTAGTTCCATAAAAATTTCCGGCGAATTCTGCCCATTCAAGGAATTTATGATTTTCAATACAATTTTTAAAATCATCACGTGTTAAAAAGAAGTAATTAACTCCATCTGCTTCTCCCGGACGCATCTTTCTTGTAGTACAGGATATTGATAGCATAAAGTCAGGATTTCTTTTTAAAAAACCGCCGATTACTGTTCCTTTGCCGACTCCTGATGAGCCGGATATTACAAATAATTTTTTGTTCATATTATAATTATACAATGAATACACTTAATAATAAACCTCTTTATAAATTTTTAAAAAAACTAAACACCCTAAAAACTTACAAAGAGTTGAGCAAAGAACTAATTATAGAACTTCTTAACATAACACAAGCCCATGCCTGCTGGATATGTTTAATTAACCCTGCTACAAGCAAAATTGAACTTAAAAAATTTCATTACGCACCGGAATTTGAAAAAGACATAAAGTTCAAAGAAATGGTTGAAAATATTCACCTTGTATGTGGAGAGTTAATGACAAACAACTTCGATTCAGAAGATGCATTTGACTTTTTTGATTCTATCTCTAAGGATGAAAAAATTATTGAGCCCATAATATTCAGAGAAAATCTTTTAGGATATGTGGGTTTAATCGGGCAAGATAAAAATTTTAATAAAAATAACATAGACAAAGTCGGCATTCTGGTGGAAAATGCCAATTCAAGACTTGAAATAATTTCTTTATGCGAAGAGAAAGAAAAAAGTTTAAAAGAAAGAGTAGAATTTTTAGCAAGCATCTCACACGAATTTAAAACACCTTTAAATTCCATCATAGGTTTTTCAGACATACTGAAACTTAAATGCCAAAATCAAGACAACTATAAATACATTGACAATATTTCAAAAAGTTCAAGATTTTTACTCAGCCTAATCCAGGATGTATTAGACTTGGCAAGAGCAGAATCAAAACCTATGGAATTAAAATATACTAAATTCCGACCAAAAGAAATAATTTCAGATATTATTTGGAGTTTTGACGAAGTAAGAAGAGAAAAGGGACTGGAATTTAATTATACACTTAGTGACGTTGAATTGAAAGCGGATTTAAAACGTTTTCAACAGTTAATTTATAACTTAATATCCAATGCTGTAAAATTCAGCAAACAAAACGGCATAATTACTATAGTGACTTACATGGATGAAAACAAAGAATTTGTATTTGAAATAAAAGATATGGGTGATGGAATAAGCAAAAAAGATAACGAAAAAATATTTAACTTCTTTTCACAAGTTAACCGCAGCCAATTAAAACGTCAACAGGGTTCCGGTGTAGGTCTAGCAATATGTAAAACAATAGCACAAGCACATGGTGGAGAAATTAATTTCAAATCACGATTAAACCATGGCTCAACCTTCTGGTTTACAATTCCGCAATAAAAAATCCTCTGAATATTCAGAGGATTTTTTATTTTATTTATTTTGTTTAGCCTTTTGCTCATCAAGCATAATAATTGTACATATTGAAATACATATTAACGCTGAAAATACCCAAAATATAATCGCACCGTTCCAGCCAAATTTATCAACCATAAATCCGGTTCCGGTAGCAGACAATACAGCACCAATATATCCAAATGTACCTGTAAAACCTGTTGCAGCTGATGCAACTTTTTTAGAGCTTGACTCAACAGCACACAAGCCCCCAATCATCATTTGAGGCCCATATGTAAATGCACCAAGCAACCCTATTAATATAAAATCTAAAGAACTTATTGTATTAAATTTGAGTAAAATTAAACATAAAATAACACCTATCAAATAAATTAAATTAACTGGAGCTCTTTGACCTTTAAAAATTTTATCTGAAATCAAACCTGCACATATAGTTCCAGCTATACCAACCAACGGTAATGAACTTAATTTCATAGCCGCAAGTTCAAGTGAGTTGTTCTTGGCTTCACTTAAATATTTAATCATCCAATCTTCTGCACCAAATCTTATAATATATACAAATATGTAGGCTATTGCCAAAAGCCATATTGTTTTATTATACAAAATATTCTGTTTAAATATTTCAACATATGATCTATCATCATCACAACTTGTTTTTTTAGCCACTGGCTCGTTATTATAAGTTTCAATATCAGGAAGCCCTAAAGACTGAGGTCTGTCACGCAATCTATCAAACAACCATACTGCAACAATAATTGCAAGCATACCAGGGACGAAAAATGCCATTTTCCAACCCCAATGTGCCACTAAAAATCCAGATATAATTACACTTAAAAAAGTCCCAACTTGATGTGAACAAGACCATAAAGACCATTTTGTTCCTCTTTCAGAGTTCGAGTACCAGTAAGTTAAACTTTTAGCAACAGCCGGAAAACCTGCAGACTGAAACCAGCCACTTGCTCCCCAGAAAAAGACAAAAAGCCACAACAAAATGGTATTTGTAGGAAGCCCGAAAAATGAAACTTCACCTGGCGTGATAAATACGGCAGACAAAGCAAAGCATAAATTAGCAATTGCTGTCATTATAAGTGCTGTTGGTAAAAATTTTCTAACATCAGATCCATCTGCAAGTACACCATTAACAAATTTACCTATGCCATATGTTAAATACAACGAACTTCCCAAAAGCCCTAATTCGGTATTTGAATAACCATATTCTGCACTTAAGCCCGGTAAAGCAACAGCTATATTTTTCTTACATAGATAAAATACTGTATAACCTATAAAACATGCATAAAATATTCTTAATCTCCAATGAGAATATAAATCTTTCACCTGTTCTTTACTTTCAATAGTTTCTTTCACAGGCGGTTCTTTAAAAAATTGAGCCAAATTTCTTAACATATTCTACTTTCCTGCCTTTATTATTTGTATATTTCTTGTTTCTGTAATCTCTTGACGGGCATCTTTAATTATTTCTCTTTTTTCTTCATCTAACCTATACCCGCCTACTAATCTGTCTACAAATCCTGTATTTAATTTAACTGCTTTTTCAAAAGCTCCGACTTCTTCCAAAACATCTTTAATCTGGTGTAAATCATAACCAAAAGTCTGTTTTGAATTATAAACCAATGTTTCACCGGTTTGAGAAACAATCGGTTCTCCGCCTTGTTCAAAATAAAGTTTAAATACTGATTTTAAATCTTGCAATTCTGATTGAAGAGTTGTTATAGTATTTTGAATTCTTAAAAATCTTTCAAACAAGTACTCAACATTATCA